>JAITTR010000039.1 GCA_031286725.1 Holosporales bacterium
AAAACTAATGAAAATTTATCTAAAATTTTAGGGGACAAAAAAGTTTTTGCATTTTGGAAAAGCAATAGAGTATCCTAAAAATATAGGCGGGGAGTTGGCCGTCTATATAATCCCAATAGAATATCAAGACAGTTTTGAATATTCTAAACAATCAATCTTTAATTTTTAAAGGAGAACATAACATGTTGTTTAATGCTAATAAATTCTTAGAAGATTCTAAGAGAATACATTTGAATACAGAGGAAATATCCGTATCAGATAATCTATTTCCATGGGGCGGATATGGTATTTTTAGATTATACCATATCCGCCCTGGAGATTTGTCAAGGTCCGCTCGCTATGCTCGCTCTCCACCTTGACAAATCGGTTATACTTCCTTTTCCTGATTTTACGTTAGCCATATTGTATAGAAACAAAAGAGAGTTATCTTGTGTTACTAAAGATATTATTGGCGGAGTCATTTAAGATAGAATACTGGATTTTATAAACTGGTATGGAGAGAATATATGGCGAAGTAATATAAGAATAAGCTCTTCCTATTCGTATTTATTTATCCGAATATATTTGCTAATCGTTCTATTACTATTGTAAATTCCCCTCTTTATTTCAATTTGTTAAAATCGGATGGATGCGCTAACAGTTATGTTCAAGTAGCAATTCCGCTTCAGAATCTTGTGAAAACCGTAACTGGAGCGAGAAAATTATTAAAATCTCTAGGGCTTTGATAAACTTTAAAGAAATCTCAAACGAATCAGATATTCCTGTCGTAAGATGTACGGAACGGCTCTGGAGAGGTTAGAGAGGAGACCAAAATATCTATTTTCGATTCTCAAAGTCATTAGAAATGAAGTTAATTTTTAAAGAGTTCTTTAGAAACTGAGCATAAAGATATTGTTTTCAAGTTATAACAGAAAGCTTTTAGTTGAATAAGCGTTAAAAAGCGACGCGCAACCAGGAGCCTTAAAGAGTTTTATAAGAAGCCTACTGTCAATTTAGTTTCAAAATTATCATTTTTAATAGCAACAATTATATCCAAAGCGAGCGTTTGGGGTTCTTTTTTTATTCTAATGTCGTTTATTTCTATGTTCGATATTCTTGGTTCGTTTGTTAAAATCATTTCCTTTAAATGTAATTTAAACTCCTCAACAAATTCTGGGGAGGTTTCTATAAATTGAAAATCCTTGATTCCGTATGAATATGGATTACATGAAAATTTTAAATATTCGTCCTTCCATTTCAATCTTGAGGATAATATACTGGTTATTTCTGATACAATAGAATTATAAAAATCCTTATCTGAATTGAAGAAAACTGATTGACTATTGAATTTTTCAAAAAACGGCTTATCTTTCTTATTCTTCATTTTTCTTTCTATAACAGTCTAACGTGACGCTTACGCTTGTTATCCAAAACAAAAAGGAAATTAACACAAAATTCCAAAGAGTCGAAGAAAGACCTAAAATCTCTAAATTAACCCTATCGCAATAAGAAACGTTGGATTGAACCGATTGAGAGATATCGTCTAACGAAGGAAGTTTCGATACGCAACTGTTTGGTCCTATCCACCAATGATTTTCTACTCCTAAATGATAAAAGCTAAACCCCATCGATAAGACAATAACGCAAAACAAAATCCGTCTTATAAAAGAGACATTAAATATAAAAGACATACACGTTAAAATAGAGATAAATATGTATAAAAATCTTGTAATCAAACACAGTTGGCAAGGAGTCTTATCCATAAATTTTTCGGCAAAAACAGATATAGAAACCGCGATTATGGAACATGCGAGGACTATGCCATTAACGTATTTTTCTCTTAAAATTCTTATCATAGTCTTTAAAACTTCATCGTTTCTATATTAAAATCCTACCCCGACAAATTCAAAAGGTAAACCTAAAAGTTGAGCTTTGTCTCTGACTCGTTTTTTGGTATAATAAAGAAAAACTTTATGTTAAAGATATGCTGAACTCACTTAGAAACGCTTCAAACAGCATTATTATAAAAATATTATTTGGAACTATTATATTCAGTTTTTGCCTTTGGGGAATAGGAGATATAATAAGGAACTATTCCGCGTCAAAATCAGTATTTAGCGTTGAAAACGCTAAGGTGTCGGTCGAAACTTTCACGAGACAATACAATCAAGAAAAACAGAGAATAAGGAATATAGGATCGAAACCTCTTTCGGACGAGGAAATGAGGAAATTAAACATAAGCAAAATAGTTCTTGATAAAATGATCCAAGATACAGTTCTCGAACAAGCGTTTAACAAATTAAATATAATAGTTTCTAAGCAAAGCGTTTTGTTCGTCATTCAATCTATGCCGGAATTCCAAAACAATGGAGTATTTGACGAAACGTTATATGCAACGGCTATAAAAAGAGCTGGAATAAGCGAGGCTGGATTCCTGGCTCAAATTAGAGAAAGCTTAGCCAGAACTCAGTTTCTTCATCCGATTGCCGTTGGTTATAAGCTTCCGAATATTATAAAAAATATAATAGAAAAAGATTTTGAGGCGAACAGAACCGTTTTAATCGCGAAAATAAAGCCATTTGATATAAGCTTAGAAAAAACTCCCTCTTCAGAAGAATTGAAAGAATACTTCGCAAATAACACAGGAAAATATAAAAAACAGGAAACCAGAGATTGCGCAATTCTTGTCGTCGACTATAAAAATCTATGCTCTGAGATAATCGTTTCTCAGGAAGAAATAAATAATTATTACGAAGAAAACAAAGCGGCCTACGCACCAAAAGAATATAGAGATTTTGAAAGATTTGTTTTCGAAAATAGAGAAGATGCGGACAAAGCTTGGAATATGCTTAATAAGGGTATGGCGTCCAGAAATATCGCCAAAAAGTTTACTCCGAAAATAGAAATTATCCGTAAGATAGAAAAAAGCGACTTTCCGCTAGAAATCGGCCAAGAGTTGTTTAATTTAAAGCTTTCTAAAACGTCCGCGGTATATCCTATTGGCGATAAGTTTTATATTTATCGCGTCGCTAATATAGATAAGTCTAAAGCAAAAAGCGAGCTAGAAATAAAAAAAGAAATCGCCTTATCTTTACAAAATGAGAAAATGAATACTCCTGAATTCTATTCAAAAATAAAAAGCATGAAAAATAAAATAGACGACGGATTCGGTTCAGGAAAATCTATAGAAACTATAGCGAAAGAAACGGGAATGAAAATTGTAGAACTAAAAGATTTCAAAAAATCTCATGATAATAAAGAATTGGTAAACGTAATTAAAGACGAGGACACTAGAACGGAAATTATAGATTCGATATTTAGCACGGAAGAAAATCAAGCTAGCCAGACTATAGATTCCCGGGAAACGGATACGATGTCTTACGTTGTCTATACAAGAAAAATATATCCGGAAAAAGTTCCAGATTATGAACAAATTGCCGAAACTGTAAAAAAGGATTTTATTCTAGACGAAAAAAATCAAAAGGCTATTGAACAAATAGATTTGATAAACAAAAAAGGAGCCAACGCCGCTGCAGAAGTTTCCAAGTTAACAGGAGTTAAAAGTTTTAGGCTCTCCAAAAAGAGCTTTTTACTTCATGAAAAAAATCATTCCAAAGAGGCCGAAAGAATTTTAAAAGAAATTCCGAATCCAGGAACAGTACTAAATATTCTTTCTTCTATAAAAAATGGTCATTCAATTTACTTTAAAATTGAAAACGGAGATTATATAGTGATTGCAGTTAAAAATATTGAGCAAGCCTCTAACCGAGACCCTGAATTTTCAAAAATGGTTTCTAATTATATAGATTCCAACATGGCAAACGATATAATACCTATAGTTTTGAATACGTTAAAAAAACAAATGAAAATAAAAGTGGATAATAAGCTTATTGAAGAGATAACAAAAACAAGCGACGATGCGGAAAATAATACTTAAAGGAGTAGTCGGAAATGTTAAAAATAGGAATCAATGGGTTTGGCAGAATAGGTAGAATGATATTAAGAGCGTATGCTGAATCTGATAAATATAACAATATTAAAATCATTTGTATAAACGATTTAGCGGACAAAAAGACTAATATACATCTATTAAAATATGACTCTATACATGGAATTTCGGATTTCGATATCTCAGAAACAAGTGACGGAATATCTGTGAGAGGACAGAATATAAAAATGATTTCCGAACCAGATCCGGAAAAAATAGACTGGATAGCGAATGAAGTTGATATTGTTTTCGAATGCTCGGGAAGATTCGCGAAAAAAGAGGATGCTGAAAAGCATGTAAAAGCGGGAGCTAAAAGAGTTATAGTTTCCGCCCCCTCCGACGGAGCCGATATAACCGTTGTTTTCGGAATTAATCACAAGGAAATCAAAAGCGACGATAAAGTGATATCCAATGGCTCTTGCACTACAAATTGCTTATCTCCTATCGCTTATTTGCTAGATAAAGAGTTTGGAATCAATTGCGGATTTATGACGACGATTCACGCCTATACCGGAGATCAAAGATTGATCGACACGGCTCATAAAGATTTGAGAAGAGCCAGAGCCGCCGGATTATCAATGGTTCCAAGTACAACTGGCGCCGCGAAAGCCGTGGGGTTAGTTTTGCCGCAATTAAAAGGAAAACTTGACGGGACGGCGATTCGAGTTCCAACTCCAAACGTTTCGTTAGTCGATTTAAAATGCGTATTGCAAAAACCTACTTCCGAAGACAAAATAAACGACGTTATGAAATCCGCATCCGCTGGAGAATTAAACGGGATATTGGCGTATAACGACGAACCGCTAGTTTCTTGCGATTTTAATCATTCCGCATTCAGTTCTATTTTCGACGCGACGGGAACGAAAGTCATTAACGACAGCTTTTGCAGAATTGTTTCATGGTATGACAATGAGTTTGGCTTTTCAAACAGAATGTTAGATTTAGCTCAATACCTATCCGATTGTTAATCCAATAGCTGATGAGAATCAACCTCCAAGTTGTCGCTTTTGCAAATGGCATAGCTCTTTGCGGCTTGGCATTAGCAATGTGTATTCCGCTTCTTTATGACATTATCTTATTAAGAAGAAACTTAATAGAAGTTTTCCTCCCATCCGCAATAATTTGCCTTTTTTTAGGGGTATCTACAATTTTATCGTTCAAATCTAGCAATACTGAAATTTCTTCGTTGACTCGCCAAGACGCTTTTCTCATAGTCTCTTCTTTATGGATTATTATCTCAATATTCAGCTCGTTTCCTTTTTATTTTTATGACGGGATAAAACTGTCTTTTATATCGTCATTTTTTGAGGCAACATCTGGAATCACGACAACCGGAGCGTCTATATATCAAAACGTGGAAATATTGCCAAGGACTTTGAATCTTTGGAGATTTGTTTTACATTTCATAGGAGGCATTGGAATCGTCGCCATTGGAATCGTTGCGTTCCCGCTTATGAAAATCGGAGGAATGCAATTGTTTCTAGCCGAGAATTCCGATAAGTCGCAGAAGCTTTTCCCAAGAGTTTCTCAAATCGCCGGATTTTTTGTTGGAACGTATATAGCTATAATTGGATTTTTTACGATACTATTAAAATCAAGCGGAATGGGATTATTCGACTCTATTTGTCACAGTATATCGGCAATTTCCACGGGCGGATTTTCAACTAGAAATTTAGGAATACAATATTATAACAGTAGCCTAATTGAGTTTATTATTTTATGCGCAATGTTCATGGGAGGAATAACGTTTTTAGAAATAATAAAAGGATTAAAAACGAGAGGTAAAGGATCCCTTCAAAATCAACAAATTAGAGGTTATTTTAAATTAACCTCTATGGTTGTATTAATATCCCTTTTGTTTTTATTTATACGATACAATACAAACATTTCCATGAGAATAATAACAGATTCCGCATTTAATATTATATCGGCGATTACCACAACTGGTCTCGTCTTGCAAAACGAAACTCTCTCGTTTTTTAAAGAGCCTTGCGTAAAAATTTGCATTTTCGTATTAGCTATGATTGGAGGATGCTCGGGCTCCACAACGGGAGGCATAAAAATTTTCAGAATCCAAATTTTGTATTCTTTATTTAAAAATTATATAAATAAGTTATCGAATCCTTTTAACGCCGAAATGCCAAAGTATCAAACAAAGAAAATAGAAGAAACGCTAATAACCTCAATAATTTCCTTTCTATTCTTATTATTTTTATCTTTTACATTTAGCACAATATTAATCACAATAACCTCCAATGTCTCTGCCTCTTTGGCTGTTTCCGCCGTTATATCTTGTCTTTTTAACTTGGGATATAATATAGATTATGAAGTAATTTCTCCCGTCTCAAAAATAATATTGTCAATAGATATGATAATAGGAAGATTAGAGATAATACCCATTGTCGCTATATTTTCCAAATCGTTTTGGAAAAAGTAAATCTTCTGTGATTTTTATCTATATCTTCACTTTTTGAGGATAAAAATGTCTGCACGTAATATTTTTTCGAAACTGAAGCTCTCGGGTTATTATAAGGTCCAAAATCAAGTCGTTAGCCTAAAATTTCGGTTAGAAAGTAGATCGCCCCCCTACAGCTTCGCTCAACATAGCCGCGCCAAATGTCTCCTATTTTTTATCAAGTTAATAAAACCCGATTTGTCAAGGCACATAGCGAGAGAAGCGAGCGGACCTTGACAAATCTTTTGGGCGGATATGGTATAATTTTTTATTACCATATCCGCCCTTTGAGCATTATATTCGGTCTTCTTAGTCGTAATCTTACTTCCCGGTAACCATAAAACGAACCGCAAAGGACGCTTAACGGAATCGAGTAATAAAGCGCAAAAATTATTCGGACAATGCGTTTTCCTCTTGAGCGCATATCTCAATCCCAAGGGTTTTTAATTTATTAGCGGAAGGAATGATATCCTTTTCTATAAACAGGTTAATTTTATCGTATTCTTCCATATTCTTATGCATTCTTTTTTCGAAATTTTTAGAATATTCTATCAGTTTTTCTAAATTAGAAAAAACCGCCTTTCCAACTTCGCCTATTTGTCTTGCATTCTTAGCGACTGCTTCTTGACGCCAAGAAAACGATATAGCCTTAAGCAACGCTATTAAGGTTATAGGAGTCGTTATGATAACCTTCTCTCTAACTCCATATTCTATTAACGTTGGGTCTTTCTTTACCGCGGAGCTGAAAAAACATTCGCCTGGCAAAAACATTAGGACGAATTCGGGAGTCGGAGAAAACTGTTCCCAATAAGCCTTTTGTCCTAGCGTTTTTATGTGCGCTTTTATTCTTTTGGCGTGATGCTCTAAATAATCTTCGTCTCCGCTATTTATTGCGTTTATATAAGCGTCAAGAGGAGCTTTGGCATCGACTATTATGTTTCTATCTCCCGGCAGTTTTATAATCATATCGGGTCGCAGTTTTGAATATTCGGATTGCGGTTGTTCGAAAAAATCGCAATGAGCAAGCATTCCGGATATTTCCACAACCCGTCTTAATTGCATTTCTCCCCACTGGCCGCTCATAAAAGGCGAAGATAACGCTTTGTTTAAATTCATCGTTTCTTTCTGAATTTCCCGTTGGTATAGCATTAAATCCTTCACTTGCCTTTTCAAATCTCCATATGCGTCTATTCTGTCTTTTTCAATTTGAGAAATCTTTTTGTCAAATACGGATAAAGTTTCATGAATCGGTTGTATTAAATTCAAAAACTCGCTTTGTTTTTTACTTTGCTCTATTTTTTCAACGTTTAAAATTTTGTCAAAAGTTTCTTGCGCTATATTCAAAAAATTATTATGACTTCTTAGTAAGACTTCGTTTGAAATGTTTTTAAATTTCTCTTCTAGCTTTTCTTGAGATCTTCTAAGTTCTTT
>JAITTR010000064.1 GCA_031286725.1 Holosporales bacterium
CCGTAGAAAAAGCGATAGAAACTGCGAAACTGAAGAAAGAAAATGCGGAACTAAAAGTCAAAGCGAAAGTTTCCGATGATATTCTTGGCCAATCTCAAAGTATTTTAATATTAAAACAAACAATAGAAAAAATCGCGCCGCTAAACGGAAGATGCGTAATCTTAGGCCCCGCAGGCTCCGATAAAGAAGCTATAGCTAGAGAAATCCATAGACTTTCTCCTAGAGCGAAAAATCCATTCGGAGCGATTAGTTGTCAATCTTATACGACGAGCCAGCTAGAAATTGAACTTTTTGGCATTTTTATAAATAACTTTGGCGAGATAAAAATGAAGCATGGGATTTTAGAAAGAACAAACGGCGGGACTTTATTTATAAACGATTTATCAAATGCTTCTTCTGAAATTCAGATGAAAGTATTAAAAACCCTCAAAGAAAAAACATTTTTTAGGATAGGGTCAAATGAAAAAATTCCGCTTACCGCAAGAATAATAGCGGGATTCCCTCCCAATATTAACGAATTAATAAAAGAAGGATTGTTTAGCGACGAGCTATTTTGTAGACTAAATGCGAATATGCTAAAAATACTTCCTCTTGCGTCTAGAAGAGAAGACGTAACGATTTTGCTTAATCATTATATGGAACAATCCGCAAAAGCTCATAACGCGCGAATAAGAAAATTTTCTACCGAAGCTATTGGAGTTCTAAGTTCGTATTCCTGGCCGGGAGACGTTATGCAATTGAAAAATTTCGTAGATTGGACATTAACTATTAATTTATCGTCAAAAACGACGGACGGGTCAATAATAACTATAGAAGATTTGCCAAAGGAAATTGTCGAAGGCACAAACTCTTCTGAAGGCAGCGGGCTCAATTTTATATCTATGTTTTCCGAGTTATCGATAAAAGACGCAAGAGAAGAATTCGAAAGACAATATTTTTTGGAGCAATTAAAAAGATTTTCTGGAAACGTCTCACAAACCGCAAAATTCGTCTGTATGGAAAGATCCGCGTTACACAGGAAACTTAAGTCTTTAAATATCACAAATTCCCAAATCTGCAAATTAAACAGCAACGAATAATAATGAAATTTGTAGTATTAGGAGCTGGAAGAGTCGGTTTTGGAGTCGCAAGAGCGCTTTCTTTTGCCGAAAACGACGTTTCTGTTATAGATATTTCGCGAGATAATATAAAATTAATCGGAGAAAAACTGGACGTAAAGCCTATTCTAGGCCACGCCGCGGATATCGGCGTTTTAAAAGATGCCGGAATTGAGAATGCAGACTATTTAATTGCGGTAACTTCGTCTGACGAAGTTAATCTTATCGCTTGCGAAATCGCCAATCTTATGTTCCAAACGCCTTTTAAAATATCGAGAATTAGCGGGCGGTCTTATTATGACAACAAAGATATATTTTATAGAGACAAGTTCTCGCTAGACCTTGCTATTTTCCCAGATATAGAAATAGCCGAAACTATTAAAAAAAGTATTTTAATACCAGAGGCTTTAAACGTTGTCTCTTGTTTTAACGACACTTTCAAAATTGTAGGCGTTATATGTAGGAAAAACTCGCCTCTAGCAGGAGCACAATTAAGACAAATTCGAGATATCGTAAAAGATTTGGAAATAGCAATAATTTGTATATGCCGAGGCGTAGATTTAATAATCCCGACAAAATCCGATTTTATAAATGGGGAAGATAGCGTATATTTTCTAGCGTCTCATGAAAATATTAGCAAAGCGTTGAAACTTTTCGGCGTTAACGAAAGCGGAATCGGAGACGTTATCATAATTGGCGGAGGAAATATTTGCAAAGAAGTTGTATTATCTATAAGCAACTCTAATTTAGATATGCGAATAAAAATAATAGAACCCGATAAAAAACAAGCAGAAATATTATCCGAAAACTTTAACAAAATAAACGTATTATATGGAAACCCTTTAGAAAAAGATATTATAGATATCTCGGATATGAAAAACGCCGAATTAGTAATCTCTATAACAAATGACGATAAAATTAACATACTATCTTGTCTCATAGCTAAAAAATCCGGAGCGAAAAGAGTATCGGCAATATTAAACGATTCCGTATCTTCAGATGTTCTATATTCTCTTGGCGTAAACGTTATTTTGGATTCTAAGCAAGCTATTATTTCCAAGATTTTGCGTTTTATAAGAAAAGGAAGAATGGAAACCTTGTTAGGGTTTGAAGACGGTTCTGAAATTATCTCTATAGACGTTGTCGACAACAGCCATATCATAGGAAGTTTAACAGACGATATATGCTCAAATGGAGAAATCTTAATAATAGCTATATATAGGAATAATGAAGCTCATATATTACCAAAAAGGATGTTAATAAGCAGTGGAGATAAAGTCATATTTATCAGTAAAAAAACAGTAATCGATCGCATACTTAATCTATTCCATGAAAAACCAAAATACTTAGCTACTAGATAATGAGAATTATAAATATGCAATGCATATTTCTTTAAATTGTTGTTACTGTTTTATTAAAAAAGTTTTTAACCTATTACCGCATTTGATTTTAAATTATGTTAATTTCCAAAATTTTATACAAATTCATACGGTTTTGAGATAAATTGGAATCCAATTACACCAATTTACTCAGCTTAAGTTGTAAAGGGACGTTCCTTTTATTTGTTCTTCGTTACTTTGTAAATTTCTCTCTATTTCTTCGCTCCAAGAAGAATATATTCAAAATATCCCAACTTTCAGATAAAATTTTTACATACCGGAGAACGAATATTAAAACTCTTTAATTGCTTTTTTGTTTATATTAAATAAGCAACATTATATAATATGAAAAATTGTTTTTATTTTTTAATTAGGAAAGGAATATAATGAAGAAATTATTGGCTGCGGTTATTATAGCTCAGCTTATGGCATACGCAACAACTCCGGGAATAGAATCTCGAGATTGTCCTTTGTGGGTTTTTCACAATCCAGAAGAAGAGTTGGTTCGTGTTCATAAAGACGTTTCTGGCGGAGTAACCAGTCAAAATAC
>JAITTR010000027.1 GCA_031286725.1 Holosporales bacterium
GTAAATTCTTGCCATAAGCTCAAACTTACTAAACGGCTTTGTTAAATAATCGTCAGCTCCCATTGTCAAACATTTTACCTTATCATCAGTCGCGGACAAGCCGGATAAAACGACGATAGGAGTTGCATTTTTTATAGACCTTATTCTAGATAAAACTTCAAAACCGTTTATATCCGGCAACATTAAATCTAAAATCACGGTCTCATAATCATAAATCTTCAACATTTCAAGAGCGTCTGTTCCCGTTTCCGCTATATGACAAATAAACCCGTCCGAAACGCATGTCGCCTCGACTTTTTTCGCTATGTCGTTTTCGTCTTCTACAATTAACAATCTCACTTTCTCCGCCCCATATTATCAAAACGCCTATATTAAAATGCTATCAGAATATTGGAGAACAAAAACAATTGTTTTTCAAAATTTAAAATAATTTCTCATAAAGTAAATATTTTTATCATTAATTTTATTTTTATGTTGCTTTTTGAAAACAAAAATCCCCAGATATCTTGAAAAACAAATTTTAAAATAAAAAATAAATCTCTTGTGACTCCCCTTACATTATTTATTCTAGCATAGTTTCGCGCAAGTTTGGTATATTCGTAACTAACGGTAAGTTGGCTATTTTGATAGTAGGGCAAATCTGAGATAGTGAGAGACAAGGGAATGCAAATGAGGATAATAAGAGTTTAAAAGACTTTGCAAGAGCTCTCACAAATTTAGAACTCGAGCTTTCAAACGAGTGTGTGAGAAGGCGCAAAGAATCGATGAAATCGCTTGAAACCTTAACTAAATTCCCGAGGGCGGAAAACATGCGCCGATATAGTGATGATCTAATAAGAGAAAGAAACCAAGCTATGAGGCTAGTAAAATACTATTGGTATAGATTATGCCAATACGAACTGAATATGGTGCGTTATTAGAATCACCGTTTATAGGGGAACTGCTTAATAAAGAAATACCGGTTAAACAAACCCCAATTAAAGAAGAAAGGAGTTCGGTTATGGATATATTCAAATAGGATTAATGGCGTTGTTGGGGCTTAGTATGAATTCGCTGAAAGCGAGTGGAGCGGAATGCTTTAGTTGGAAGAGCCTATGAGGTTGGCGGACATTATGATGTATACGAGTTCAGTACTGACAGAATGCTTTGCTCGGTCGGCAACAGCGCTCCACGCGGAAGGACGGGACTTATCTGAGTTGTGGGGTAACGGTAATTTGAGCTTAGCGAAATACTCGTTTGAGCGTGTAATGAGTTCCGTGGGTTCAGATAACGAAAAGTATGCAGAGCTAAGGAACAACGCGCAAATGTGGAATGAGCAGTTGAGAGGAATAGGTATTGATTTGACGGATTAAGACGCGTAATATGAAAGAAGAAAATAACGGCAAGTTGAGTTTGTTAGAAGAAGAAATAAAGGTAGGGCTAGCGGAAAGCGCTGCCGATAATAAAAAGCTAAGAGACATTATATTTTTAGTTAGAATAGGCGTATGATTCGTAGCGGTTATATTTTCCTTTTGTTAGTTTAATGCGTAATTTCAGAGCTTACATAGGGTATATTTTTTCTTTATGTTTAATTCCCGTCAGCACTTTTACTTTTTTTCGAAGTAAATTCAATCTTTTTTACGAAATCGACTATATATCGTTTTATATAACCCTTTCTGCAGCGTTATTTTTTGTCACATCCATAACGCTATGTTGGCATTATTCTTTTTTATTTATCAGAAACGACATACTTTCTTACGTCAATCGTTTTTTTAGAAACGCTTTAGATATCGATTCCAACAAATTCTCTCTTGAAGATATAAATCCTATTAAGGAAAAGTTTATTTCAGACATGAGAAAAAAAGAAATTGGAGCAATAGCTTTATTCTCATGTTCCATACCTTTTTTCTTATGTTTTGCCGCCACCACAATAATACTCGCCATTCTTGATTATAGATTTTTATACTCACTGATAATTTCTATTTTTATTGTATTTATATTATTGTATTTTTCTTATGCTTTGCTTAACTTATGCGATATAAGAAAATATGCCAATTGGATCGACTTGTTTTTAAAGACTCTAACCTTCGCGTCTAAAGGCATCCAGTTTTACGGAGCGGAGGAGGCTATGATCGAAAAGTTTTCAAAATGTAAAAACATAATAAAAAAGGAAACTAAAGAAACATTATCAAAAATATCTTTTAAAGCGTTTTTATATAGCGGCGTTTTATTTTGTTTTATGTGCGTTCTTTATATCGCAAAAGAAGATTATGTTTTAAACAATCTACTTAATATTTCTCCAATAGCGGATTTATTCTTTTTTTCGTTATTTACGTTTATTATTAGTTTTTGCTCGTTTATTAAATACGTAAGCTCAAAACGCATAGTCATAGACTTTGTAGAAAACGCTCAAATTGAAGACAATCCCGAAGAGAAGAAAAAGCTATCCGGCAATAATTTGTTTATTGCCTTTCACAACGTTTGCTTTCAAAATCCAACGATAATATCTGACAAACTGTTAATAAACAATCTATCCTTTTCCGTATTGCCGGGCGAATTTGTCGCAATAACAGGCGAGTCCTCATATGTTTACGCTAAATACATTTTCGAATTACTATTGAAATATTACAAACTACAGTCGGGAGCTATTTATCTCTCCGGAACAAAACTAGAATCTATTAAGAAATCCTCGGTTAGAAAGCTTATTTCTATTTTCAAGTTAGACTTCGGATTAATAAGCGGAACGGTATACGAAAACCTAGAATTAGCGTCATACGCTAAGGAGCCGGCGAAAATAGAACGTATTGCGGAAAAATTTGGATTGCTCGAAGATTTAGATTTAGAAATATACGATGAAAAAGGAAAATTATGCATAAGTCAAGAAGTTATAATTAGAATTCAATTAGCTCGCATATATATGCAAAAGTCTAAAATAGTTCTTATAGAAACACCGGATTACTTTGAAAATGAATTTGCCGAAATAGTATTCTCCGATTTTGTAAAAAATATTTCAAAAAGAAAAACAACGCTTATTTTAACTGACGATATAAAAACCTTAGTATACGCTAATAAAGTGTTGTATATTGGAGAAAACGAATCGTATTTTGGAACCCCAGCCGAGCTTTCTAGGGTCGATTCGTATGGAAGATATCTTAGTATGTTAAAAAGAAATTGATTTTTAGGAGAAATTTATGTCGTTGGACTTTGTTATCTTAGCTGCAGGCAATAGTAGCAGAATGAAGTCTTTATTGCCGAAAAAATTTCAAGAATTGGCAGAAAAGCCTATCGTTAGATACATAATCGACGTCTGCAAACAAGTCGCTCATAACGACATAATAGTCGTTACTAACAAAGAATTTAAAGAAAACGAAAACTTCAGCGACACGAAAGTCTGCGTTCAAGAAATAATGAATGGGACTGCAGGAGCCGTAAAATCCGCTCTGCATTTGTTAAAATCCGATTATACGATTGTATTGTGTTCCGATATGCCTTTTATAGAAAATAAACATTTAGAATCTTTAATTAGCGATAAAAACGATATTTCTTTTATCGCGATGCAATTGCCTGAAGAGTTCTCAGAAACATCATATGGGAGAGTAATAAAATCAGATTCCCAAAAGTTCTCCAAAATAGTTGAGTATAAGAACGCATCGGAAACGGAAAAACAATGCTTAATGGCAAATAGCGGAGTTTATAAAATAAAAACCTCCTTAATAAAAAAATATATAGACTTTATAAAACCGGACGAAACGAGTTCCGAACTTTACTTTACCGATCTTATAAACGTTTTAAAAAATGAAAATCTCGATATTTCTATTATCGAAGAAAAGGAATATTGGCCATTTTTAGGAGTCAATACTATGAGCGATTTAGCTCTTGCCGAAGAGCTAACGCAATGTAAACTACGCAATAACTTTATGGAAAAAGGAGTTAAGTTTCATGATCCCAAAAGCGTTTATTTATCATTCGATACGATAATAGAAGAAGACGTCGTTATAGAACAAAACGTCATTATTAAACAAAACGTCGTTATTAAAAAAGGAGCGACAGTAAAAGCTTTTTCTTATATCGAGGATTGCGAGTTATGTGAAAACTCTATCGTCGGCCCGTTCGCTAGGATTAGGGGAAACTCAAAATTAATGGAAAACTCGGAGATTGGCAATTTTGTTGAAATAAAAAGCTCAGTAATTGGAAACAAAACTAAAATCAAACATTTAGCTTATATAGGAGACACGACTATTGGAACAAAATCTAATATCGGAGCGGGAACTATTACTTGTAATTACGACGGCGTTAGAAAACATAAAACGCTTATTGGCGACAACGTAATGGTAGGCGCGAATTGTTCTCTAATCGCCCCTTTGGAAATTAAAAGCGACTCTCTTTTAGGAGCCGGAAGCGTCGTAAACGCTGACGTTCCGCCCAACAGTCTCGCCATCTCTAGGCCAAAACTTGAAATAAAACAAAGAAAACCTAACCCATAGCGTAATGCTGCTCACTCTCTATAATATTAGAATTCTTTCGCAACTAACTTAAGGGAAGGAGTTGCGGGGGTTCGTAGAACGAGCCCCGCTTACTTGAAATTTACGGAGGAGACAACTGCCTAGTTTCGCAGCCCAAGAGACTAACAGTTTCGCTAAACACAGTTGTAGGAGGAGGCGGAAAAGGTGCACGAGATAATAACTTTTTAAGTTCACGAAAATACTTTCTTTCTGTGGATTTTCTTGCTGAAGCATATGTTCTCCTAAAAACCTTCTTACCAAGAACCTCCCTAAAAGATTCATTAAAAATTGACAACAGACGACCTCTAAACCATGCTCTAGCAATCGTTTGATCAGGCATCTCGAGAAGCGCTTGATAACCAGGGCTACCAGCAAACGTCCGAAGCTTTGGGGTAAGATCAGCTCTCCACGCCATTAGGTCAGCAGGAGTCAAATTCACGAACATTAAATCTAGAATGGTAGGTAGCTGAGCTAGAAAACTTTCTAGCCAATTCCTGGAAGTTATCGCGAGAGCCCAATTTGGATGTAAACTGGAAGTATCCATTCCTAAGAATCTAACTTCAGAAAAGCAAGGATAACGTACACTACCCCAGTTCATCCGCCATGGGTCAAATGGACTAGCCGAAGCCAACGGCGACAGTTTTCCCAGAGTCAAATAACGAAGATTAGTGCACCCGGAGATAGCATTTTCACCGAAAACTTCAAGAGCCGGGGGAAGAATCAATTTCTCGAAGCTAGAGCAGTCACCAAAAGCCCCATGACCAATATCCTTTAAACGACAATGGCTAAGATCTATTCTCTTGAGATTGGGACAACCATAAAAAGCGCATCCTCCAATTTGTTCAAGGCATGCTGGAAAGCTTATTGCTTCTAACCCAGTGACATGAAAGGCCCGATAACCAATAGTTTTCAAAGCAGAACAACCGCTGAGATCTATTCCCTTGAGATTGGGACAACAAAAAAAAGCGAAGTCTCCAATTTGCTCAAGACATGCTGGAAAGCTTATTGCTTCTAAACCAGCGT
>JAITTR010000053.1 GCA_031286725.1 Holosporales bacterium
CGAGAGATTCAAACACTATACGAAGAAGATTCTCTTATATCCTCTGCTCAAAGCATGTATTTTTTGTAAATCGTTCTCCTCTCCCCCCCGTATCCTCCTCAAGTATATTATGCAAATACATTAAGCGTAGTATTTTATTCTTAATATTTTAAAATATTGAAGATTCATTAGCGTTGCTTCGAAGCTAAGTTTATTTAAAGCAAAAGGTAGTTAGAACCGCCACAATTTCTAATAGATCCCCGCCTGCGGGAGACTCAATTTACATGAAGAACATACCTTCCAATCCTTAACAAATTGGCGCGACTAAAAAACTAGTCTTCTAAGACAAAAAGGCCTAAGGAATAAAGAAAAGATTATGTTGCGAAACTTCTCACAACACGCAAAATTATAATATCTATTGAGCCTAAAGCGGTATCCTATCCGATTTCTAAAGAGATTCGCGTCGCTGACTTTTAATCATAAAGAAAGAGCCAACTTCATTATTATCTAAAATAAAAAGGAAGTATATGTTAAAACGCTTTTTTAAGTTTATGTTTGACTTGATTTCGCGCTTATATATTTTCTCCGCTAAAAGAGAGGAAATCCTAATTTTCGCGAGCCATAACCGCGTTTCTAATCGTTACGTACATATCTTCGGAGGTTTCTTCAAGTTCGTTCATTAAAGGCAGAATCTCCGTTCGCTTGCTAAGCAAATCGGCTCCGTATATGCAATAATATAATCTTTTCCTTGTATTCTTTTTATAATGAGATAAGGAAATTTCGGCTATATGATCTACTGGCAATGTCATCGCTTTGCTTATTCCGCCTCGAAGACTGGTTGGGCCAAAAAGAGGCAAAACTAAATAAGGACCAGAGCCTGCTCCCCACTTTTTTAACGTGTCGTTAAACGACGTGTCTTTTTTTGTAAGTCCGATCTTTTCGGCAACGTCAACTGTTCCAAAAAAACCAAATATTGTATTTATCATAAATCTAAAAACGGCCTTAGTCGCATGTTCGCTATTTCCTTGGAAAACAAAGTTAATAGCTCTTAGGGGAGAAAAAAAGTTGCTGGCGAAGTTTTCAATTCCGCATTGCAAAAATTTCGGAATAACGTGTTTGTAAGTTAAGGCTAGAGGGGTTATAACAACTTTATCTACTGCATTGTTCATTTTAAACATAAGCCGATTAAAGGGCTCTAAAGGATCAAACAAACCTTCCATTTCGTCTTTATAAAAAGGAGATTCTTCGAACGCTACCTCCGCTTCTTCCGCATAATCGTCAAAATCCTCATCTGCGGCTACGGTAAAAGAAATGAAAACAAGAAAGCATACAGTAAGCGATTTAAGTTTCAATACTCGATTCGCATAACAAAACTTTATATGCTTCTCATTATATTATATTTTACGCAAACTCAAAACTTTAATGCATAAGCAGGCAGATACCGCTTTTACATGTTTACGTTGCTCTTCGACATTCCTTTTTGAAATTAAGGCCGATATTAACGAATTTCGCGTATTATCCAAGCGCGTTTTTTCTAAATTAAGAGCGCTGCGAATAGATCGATTTGTCAAGGCGCATAGCGAGCAAAGCGAACGGACCTTGACAAATCTTTTGGGCGGGTATGGTATAATTAAAAATACCATATCCGCCCTCCGGTTATTAAAAAATCGCTCGCAAGGAACGCTCTATGTTTTTATTATTTTAAATCAAGAATATCGAGACAATTATAACAGTTTTCCGTTTTGAATATTTTTTGATATACGAAAAAGCTATGCAAAACATGTTTTGTATAAATCCTTGATTCTTTTATTGGCATGAGTTCTATTATATCTATGCAACTTAAGTTTTTTAATTTGGCTATACTTTTCTTAAATTTAGCTATATTCCCTTCTCCACAATTATAGGCCGGGATTGCCAATCCTAAATTATTTTTATATTTCTTTACAAGCCTATTAATTATACTAGCCCCAATAGTAATATTTTTCCGCCTATTAAAAAGCGAAACATTTCCTACGTAGAACTTTATTTTTTTCTCTTCATATTCCGCAGTGGAAGGCATAACCTGCATAAGGCCAACAGCTCCGACATGGCTTTGGGCGTTCTCATCAAAATTGCTTTCCCTATGGATGATCGCGTGAACCAACGACATAAAACAAGGATCAAGATTTATTTTTGATATCAAAGCCTGTTCGCCATAGTCTAATATTTTATATGCCCTTTTATTGTTGAAGTATAACTGTTTATTAGAGGCAAAAGATATTATATGCCTCAATTCTTCGTCAGACGAAGCGAGATTTAAAATAAGAACTTCTTCTCTGGGGTCTTCTATTTCGTCTATTAATCGTTTATAAAACGGCAACAAGCGAGTTTTATCCATATTTCCGTTAGTTCTCAACAACATAGTCAAAATCCTAACAAGTTCTCTGTGTTGAAATATTGCCTCAACTTCCGACGGAACATATTCCTTTTCTCCTTCATAAAAATCGTTGACAAGAGAAAATCTCCCTTGAGCTAAATTCAATAATCTATAATGGGCTAGGTATCCATAGAAGGTATTAAAATGTTTTTCCGCTTTTCTATACCACTCCAAAGCCAGTAAAATATCGTTTTTAAATCTGTGAACTTCGGCTGCCCAAAAAGCGCTTTTGCTTATTCTTATTGGATTTTTACAATGATTATAAGAATTTTCAAAATGTTTTTTTGCTTTTTCGGTATCCTTTAAAAATCTATATAATATAAACCCCATAAGCCATTCCGCTTTTGAATAATCCTCTCCTTTTCGATTTTTATCAAGTTTATTCATTTTTAAAATCTTATAAGCTAACGTAGGATTTCCAGATCTCAAAACATTGCAAGCGACATGTCTTCTTTGTAGAAAAAATTTATTTGCGTTCAATTCTTCGTTTAAATTTGTTTGAAATAAAATTTTTGCCGCGGCTTTCGTATTATTTTTATTTATATAATTTTGAACGGCGTTATGCCTGCTTTCAATATCGTATATGTCGTTTTTAATTAGTTTGTTTTTCAACGATTTCAAATGTTTTGCAATATATTTCGAAACGGCGTCCCCAACGTATTTTTGCATAGAGCGCAATTGCTCGTATCTTCTTTGTTTTATTAGATATTTCGCTCTTTTTGCGTCATCAAATTCCGTTATATATTTTTCAAATTATTTTCTATAC
>JAITTR010000079.1 GCA_031286725.1 Holosporales bacterium
ATGACTAAAGAAGAATCCGCTTCTGTTATGTAAATGAACCGGAGCGACTTCTTGCTTGCATGCCTCTGCGTTGATTTTCTCGCTCTTGCGTTGATTTGAACTTATGTTCATATCAACGCAAGAGCGTGTTATACCCCCCCCATTACTGCCATCTCTATTACTTACACATCTTAATGTTGGGCTGTAGCTATTTGCGTTCTCCTCCATAACACTTTTCCTATCCATGATTCATAGCATCTGACTTTATTTCCGTTTGCTAAAATTTTATCTTTATAACTCTTCCTAAAAAACGATTATTTATAAGCTAGTTTTGTTGTATAATATTGCCTGAGAATCAATAGAATCATAAGGTGCTACTATGTACAAGTTTGTTAGCTTATGTCTTGTCGTTGTAAGCGTTATTATCGTAGGGTGTTCAAACGACTTTTCGGGAGACAAGTATACTTCTGCAAATGCGGGAGAAACGCAAAAAACCGTTCGTGGGACGGTTCTTTCGTTAAGAAAAGTAGAAATAAATCCTGACGGAGTTGGTAGCTTAGGAGCGGGAGCTCTTTTAGGAGGAGTCGGAGGCGGGCTTTTAGGTTCCGCATTTGGCAAAGGAGGCGGGAAGATATTAACCACGGCCGCGGGAGCCATCTCCGGCGCCGTTGCTGGAAACGCCATACAAAACAGGGCTCAAGAAGGTATAGAGTATACAGTTAAGTTAGAAAGCGGAGAGGTTATCACCTTAGCTCAAGGCCTAACGCCGATGATTTCAGTCGGACAACAAGTTTTTGTAGTAAATAGCGAAAAAGGAAGAAGCAGAATTGTTCCGGAATAACCGCCAAGTAGTTTTCTTGGGCTTATTTTGCTTTGCTTTAACTGCATGTAATTTTATGCCTGACATTAGAGTTTGGCTACGGAAAATTGATTTTGAAGTTAATCCGGACGCTAACAGAGGAGAGCCTTTCGTTTGCCATGTCGTTGTCGCATATTCGAAAGATTTGTACGATAGATTAAGCGGAATGGACGCTCAGGGATATTTCCCAAATTCCGACTCTCTTCAGAAAAAGTATAAAGATTCCATAAAGATATTTAAGTACGATATGATCCCGGGAAAAAATAAGTTGGATCAGAATATAAAATTAAGATCGTATAGAAAAGCCCAGGCGGCATTTTTGTTTGCGAGATATTCGACGCCGGGAAAGTTTATGGAAAATATTAGCGATTCAGCCTCAATAGTAGTAAAATTTTTGCCATATAAAATGGAAGTTGTGTCGGCAATAAGCTTAGAGGCAATAAAAGAAAAGGTTATAAAATACTAATGTCAAAAGCGCTAAACGATAATCTAACCCAAATTTGGAAAGAGGCGTTAGAAGACCTAAAGAGCGCTATAGGAGACCAACCTTTTCGAAATTGGATATCTAAGTTAGAGGTATTAAATTTGGACGATTCTATATTAACAATATCCGCTCCCTCCTGTTTTATTAGAGACACGGTTTTATCAAGATTTTCCGAATATATATTAAAAGTCGTAAATTCATACGGGTGTAACGTAAAATCCATTAATATAAACGTATCCGAGAAAACTGTAAGTAGAATAGATAATTTAAGCGAAAAAAATACCAAAAGCCAAATAGACGTTAAGAATGAGTTTGGGGATATATCCATATTAGATAAAAGATTTACTTTTCAAAATTTCGTAGTAGGCAAGCCAAACGAATTCGCCTATGCGGCGGCTATAAGAGTATCCGAATCGGAAAATCCTTCTTTTAATCCTCTTTTTCTTTACGGAGGGATAGGGCTTGGGAAAACGCATTTGATGCACTCTGTCGCTTGGCGTATGAAAGAATTATGCCCAAGTAAAAATATCATGTATTTATCCGCTGAAAAATTTATGTATTTGTTTATAAAATCGTTGAGATTTAAAACTTCAGTATCTTTTAAAGAAATGATTCGGACAGTCGACGTTTTGATGGTTGACGACGTCCAATTTATCGGCGGAAAGGAAGCGACGCAAGAAGAGTTTTTTCATACGTTTAACGAACTAGTTGATAATAATAAACAAGTAATATTATCCGCAGATAAATCTCCGTCAGATCTCGAGGGAGTAGAAGATAGGTTAAAATCAAGATTAGGTTGGGGGTTAGTAGCGGATATTCATCCGACTACTTATGAATTAAGATTAGGGATTTTGCAGTCGAAATCTAAAAGATATAATATTCCGGTTTCAGATAAAGTTTTAGAATTTTTAGCGTCCAAAATTACGTCAAATATCCGGGAATTAGAAGGGGCGTTAAATAGAGTAGTCGCTCATGCCACGTTGGTTGGGAGAGAAATAAGTACGGACGTGGCTCAAGAAGTTTTAAGAGATCTATTGAGATCCAATGAAAAAGTTATTACAATAGATATTATACAAAGAAAGGTTTGCGAGTATTATGGAATTAGGCTACCAGATTTGGTATCCGCCAAAAGGCAAAAAGCCATAACAAACGCTCGGCATATAGCTATGTATCTTTGCAAACAATTAACCACAAAATCTCTTCCCGATATCGGGAAAAATTTTGGCGGCAAAGACCATGCCACGGTTATTCATGCCGTAAAAAAGGTTTTTGAGAATATGGAAAAAGATACATGTTTTAGAGCTGATTTAGAAATTTTAAGAAAATCTCTAGAAAATTGAGGGTAGATGTCGTTAATAAAACGTAAAAATAAATCTCAATATTCCGATAGTTGCAATAAGATATTCGGTTATTGGCGATTAAGAACCATGTATTCTATATTTATTGGATACGCATCGTTTTATTTTGTTAGACAGAATTTTTCGTTAGCAATTCCCTCAATTTGTTCAGATTTGCATATAACGAAAGCTGATATAGGAATCATTATTTCTATCGGATCTATATTATACGGAGTAGGCAAAGGTTTTTTTGGTCTTATAGGCGACAGATATAGCGCAAGATATATAATGGTCATAGGATTGACAGCTTCTGCGTTTATGAATATATTCTTAGGTTATAGTTGTATTATTCCAGCTTTTACCGTATTTTACGCTCTTAATTGGTGTTTCCAATCCATGGGTTGGCCGCCTTGCGCTAAGCTTTTAACTCATTGGTTCAGCCCCACTGAAATAGGAACAAAATGGGCTTTGTGGAACGCTTCTCAACAAGTCGGGTCTGCCGCCATCGCATTTTTAGCCCCTTTTATTTTAGTTCGTTTCGGTTGGCGATATTTATTTTTTATTCCCGGTTTAGCGGCTATTTTGTTAGCCGTATTTTTGTTTAATAGGTTAAGAGATACTCCGGAATCCTTGAAGCTTCCTTCAGTAGAAAAAATGACTGGATTAGCCTCAGTCGCCGAAGGCTCTAAATGGAATCTTGAAGAAGAAAAAAAGTTATCGTATATAGAAACGCTGAAAATGGCTTTGGCAAATAAATTCGTTTGGTACGTTGGATTGGCTAATTTTTTTGTTTATATCTGCAGAATGACATTTTTAAATTGGGGGCCGTCGTTTCTTTTAGAAGCCAAAGGAAGCGCCTTGACAGCGGTTGGTATTCAAATGGCGTTTTTTGATCTTGCAGGCATATTTGGCGGCATATTCTCAGGATACCTTTCAGACAAAGTTTTCAAAGGAAGAAGAGGGCCGGTTTCCGCTCTTTGCATGTTAATTTTGGTCGTTCTTGTATTTTGTCTTTGGGCGGCTCCAAAGGATTCTCAAATAATAAGTTCTATTTGTATGATTTGCATTGGGTTTTTAGTAACCGGACCTCAAATTTTAGTCGGTGTCGCTGCGGCAGATTTTGCCTCCAAAAAAGCGGCGGCTACGGCTTCTGGATTTACGGGAACTTTGGGCTATGCGGGAAGCGCAGTTTCTGGAGTTGGCACCGGATTTATTGCTGATTTTTACGGTTGGAATAGCGTTTTCTTTATGGTGATTGGGTCTGCCATTCTCAGCGCTATTTTCTTTATTTTAACGTGGAACGAAAAGTCTCGGGTTCTAAGCAAGTCAGGGGACTATGAAAAACAAAGTTAAAACTATAACTTTAGGGTGCAGGTTTAATTTCTATGAGTCCGAGGTTTCTAAGGCTATTATAAAAAAACTTAATCCAAACGACGACATTATCATTATCAATACATGTTCTGTTACGCATGAAGCCGAAAGACAATCCAGACAAGCGGTAAGAAAAGCTGTAAGAGAAAATAGAAACGCTAAAATAATAGTGACAGGTTGCGCTGCGAAAACTTCCGAAGATTATTTTAATCATCTCGAAGGAGTTTTCAAAGTTATCCAAAACGGCGATAAGGAGAATTTGGAAATATACTCGAAAATTCCTCATTCTTCGTCTTCAATAAATTTTGACGACGACGTTATAAACGAAGAGGATCAATTATTTGAAAATAGAGCGAGAGTATTTGTTCAAATTCAAAATGGTTGCGATAATTTTTGCTCTTATTGTATAGTTCCGTTTACTCGAGGAAGAGCAACAAGCTTGCCGTTAGAAAAAATTCTAAAAAGGGTAGGGGGCTTTTCCGAAAAAGGCTTTAAAGAGGTAGTTTTGTCAGGGATAGACATAACGTCGTATGGAAAAGATTTGGATTTCAAAATAACGCTAGCCGACGTTGTAGAGGCGATATTAAAAAAATATCCAAATCAAAAAAGACTAAGGATTTCGTCTATAGATCCTAATGGAATATCCGAAAGACTTTTTGAATTATTTGCGCATGAAAAAAGAATAATGCCTCACTTTCATTTGAGTATACAATCCGGAGATGATCAAGTTTTAAAAGATATGAAACGAAGGCATACAAGAAAAGACGTTATAGACTTCTGTAACAAATTAAGATCTATTAGAAAAGACGTAGTTTTTGGATGCGATCTTATCCCGGGATTTCCGACTGAGACCGAGGATATGTTTAAAAACACAATCGATTTAATCGACGATGCCGGATTGTCTTTACTTCATGTTTTTCCCTTTTCTCCAAGGAAAGGAACCATAGCCGCTCAAATGATTCAGCTTCCTAGAGCCGTCGTTTTAGAAAGAGGAAGATTATTAAGGGAGGAAGCCCATAAAGCTAAAAAGAAGCTTTTGGAAAATATGCTAGGAAAAGTTGTTGACGGAATTGTCGAGAAAGTAGAAGAAAACGTTTCATACGGAAAAACTGACTCTTTTGTTCCATTTATTATAAAAAAAGCCTATACCCCATCCGAAATTGTCAGTAACCTAAAAGTCGTTTCGCATAACGGAGATTCTCTAATATTAACCTAAGTTTCGAATAATAACGGGGAGGAAGCGTTGTAGTGTTTCCAGCTTTATTATAATGCCAACATACTGCATTGTAAAATCATGGGAAGAACTTAAAGAGTTGTTTTTAAATAAAGGGCTTCAACTAATCTTAGCGATGTATGCCGCTAGCTGCATACTAAACTAGGCATTGGAAAAGGAAAATAGCGAAGGAATACGCGTGGCACTGGGAGGCCTACGCGATATTATGGGTATTAGTTAAGTTAGCTATAAGCAAACTAAAAGCTTGATGTTAAATGGGAGGCGACTCGCCAGCTTCGCTGGCCACCCGCCCGCCCCGAGCCGCCTCCCATTTTTTAATACTCAGAGGCGGACACAGGGTGTCCTTTGTCTTAAAGTATATAAAATTTATTTAAACTTTTTGGGGACAAAAAATATTTTGAAATACGGAAGAAACTTTTTTAAACTAGTATTATAAGCGATTCTTGGTTTTTGGGAAGGAAGAGATTTGTTGAAATAAGAAGCGATTATTGTTCCTATTATTATAAGAAACGCTCCGAAAAAAGCGGCCGAATCAGGAATTTCGCCGAAAAAGAGGAACCCGAACAATATCGCGAATGGCAATTCTATATATCGGACTTGACTTACGTTAGAAGCCGAGGTTGCTCTATAGGCCAAAAATACGAAGAGTTGTATTACGTTCGCCCCGATTCCTAAAAAGAACAGCAGAACAAATTCTCGAAAATTTGGAGTCGTCCAGAAAAACGGAACGATCGCTCCGGAGAGAACGGTCGCATACAAGGCGAAATAAAACAGCATCGTTAGATCGTTTTCTTTATTGTCAACCATCTTTTTCATCATGACGTTCATAACGGAAAAAAGAATAGCCGCTAAAGTCGGAACAATTGCCGTAAGGTTAATGTTCGTCGCGTTGGGTCGATACATAATGATAAGTCCTAAAAAGCCTATTAGCGTTGCGCATACGCTTTTCGCGCTTGTTCTTTCGCTAAGAAATATCGCGGTTAAAGGCAACATAAAAAGAGACTCTGAAAACAAAATAACGGTATTTTCCGCAAAAGGCATTATGTTGACGCTCCAACAACAGAGCATTAAGGCGACGGCGCCTAAAGTTCCTCTCCATAAATGCCATTTATGGATTGTAGATTGGAACAGGTTTCTTTTTGAAAATCCTATTGGGATAAGAACAATAACCGCCGAAAATAAGAATCTGAAAAAGGATATTTCGACAAAATGTAATCTATGGCCGAGACATCTTGAAAGTACGTCGTTCATAGCGCAAATTAAATAGATTAGAACGGCCCAGAAGATTCCTTGTCTTAGGCCTTTTTCATAAAACCAACTAAACATATTTATTTTAAAGGAGAAAAAACATGTCTATGATACAATTTTCGTTTTCAAACGGCAAGGAGATTTTTGAAACTTCCAACGCGTTAAAACTTTATATCCTTGAAAGAGAAGGCTATATTCCTAAGGCTATCATAACTTTTCCAAAGAGAATGTATACGGCCTTAAAGCTTCTTGAATCCTGCGAGATAAAAAAGGACGACGCTCTGTTTTTTGCTGGGAAAATAGAATATATTTCAATATTTGAAGACGAAATCCGTATTGAATTAATAAGTTTTTCCGAAGAAGAGGAAGGCGATGATACGTATAAAACGGCAACCGCTCCGGCCGCGGAATTATTAGCTAAATTTAAACGAGAGAACCCAAGCGCAATTACTCCTGTCGATTGCGAGCAAACGTATCCGCCTCATGAGGCTAAACCGCCGGAATCCGTCGCTTCGAAAAAAAGCGAAGAAGAGTTAGATCTATTGGAGAAGTTTAAACGAGAAAATCCGGATTTGTCTAAAACAATCGATCAAGAGCAGACGACTAGAGTTGGAGAAAAGAAGAAAACTTCAATATTCAAACCCGACGCTACTCCAAAAAATCTTGACAAAGATATAATATATGGCTCGTTATTGATAGAAAAATCTAACAAAGATTTAGTTTCTAAAGTTAATCTTAGCGTTTCAGCCTCGTGGATAAGGCGAATAGAAGGAGATTTAGATATAACGACCAAAATAGCCAATCGTTTCCCCGCTGGGAAAATAAATACTCTAACTCCTTTAAAATTAATAGATTCTTGGCCGAAATTCGGAGATAGAATTTCCAATTATCGATCGTTAAAACAAACGAAATATTTTGTAGGCCATTCTAGATTAGACATTGACAAGTCAATGACTTCTATGACTCCGCCGATAGAAATCGAGGATATTCCGCCTTTTCAGCTTAAGAGGGAATTTTTCGATCATAAATTAAGTATCTTTTGGGGATTTGACCAATTTACTTTTGAAACGATTAATTCAAAAATAATCAATGGCCATATAACAAGAGGCATTGAGAAAAAGATTAGTATAAATCTTCAAAACGTTCAAGAATATATAGAGGACGCGGAGGAGCATAGCTTTTTTACAAGTCTTGTCGGAAAGAAAATACTGTTTGAAATATATGACGCCGTTAGAAATTATATCGTTCTTTCTATGAGGAATATAAAAATCTCGTGCGAACTTCCGCTTTCTCCAAAAACGGAAAACTTGTCTTGTTGCGATTGGATTAATATACAAGGTTTTTGCGCTAAGATTACTGAGCTTGAGTATAATGTTACTCCTTTTGAAAAAACGATAAAACTCGTCGCTTATGCATTTGATATACCTATAGATTCTAAGAAAGCTCTCGATATTCCGGATATCGAAAGGCCTAAAAGAAATGAGTTTCTGGCCGGAGACGTAATTTACGACATCAACATACAAAACGACGCAGATTCCCAATATAGAAAACTTGTCGCCTATATAAGCGAGCAAAAAGCGGCTGGTAAGATTAATAAATCAAATTATACGCGGCTAATAAGGTCTTTTCTTAACGAAGCTCAAACAAAAATTAACGTTATAGCAAAACCCTTAAAAACCGCTCATTGCGAAAAATTCTCTATTAATACTGAGAACGTGATAATTTGAACGTATCAAAACGACTAGCAATAGATAAATTCTTAATGAGATATGTTTTCGGGGGGCGGATATGGTATTTTTTAATTATACCATATCCGCCCTGAAGATTTGTCAAGGTCCGCTGCGCTCTCTACCTTGACAAATCGGTTATACTTCTTTTTTCCGACTTTACGTTAACTATAAAGACCATTGAAGGGGCGTATTTTATTAGAAATGGCATATGCCGCAGCTTTAAGGGGGTTAGTTTACGCGTCTATAAATGCCCCTGAGAGGAGTAACCATCGAACACCAAAGATTTCTGGGATGTTTTTGGCGCAAAAGAGCGTATATTGCAAGCGGAAAGAAGAGAACCGAGGCATAAGCATAAGGTTTCTCTAAACGCTTATAAGTTTTGACACAGATGTTGTTGGGGTTATAGAGATAGCGTCTAGATTTTTCTCGTTGTTACGCTTTGAAAACATTGAGCTGTTTCGATAGCAGTCATATTCCAGCAGTAATTTCTCCTTTAACGATAAGGGAAGCGCAAGTATAGAGTTTTCTGCATGCCTGTCAATGTCGCGAGAATGGACTCGCGCTTGTCGTTCTCTATGGCGTGGAGGGTATGGGTTTTGGCCGAGGGCTGGTATAGAAATTTTAAAGCTTCGGTGGCTCTTAGCGTATCTATGGAAGGGGATATGTTTAAAGAGAGGATTTGGTAGAGCTAGATTAAGAGGGGACAAGGATTTTTTGTGAAGAGAATGCCGAATAAGACTGCGAACAGTGAAGATAGTTCTCTAGGCCGGTTGGGTTATCCGTAGAAATAAAATTTAATGCTACCCTCTGGAAGGCGCTCTCGGTTCTTCCTCTCTTTTTTCCTCAAGATGTCAACTCGAAAAAGGATTTGTCTTTTGCAAACTTAAATTTGGAGAAGACAAAAAAAGGCTTTTTGAATATTTCTCCCGAAACTGCAATATTTGCTATATAGATTTTTATTTGGTAAAATGCCGTTTATACGCTCTATCGAAATGAGCAAATTTAGTGCGCAAAAGAAGTAAATCCAGAAGAAAACAACGCAAATCGATTGTCAAAATATTTTTTAAATATTTTGTTTATTCCGGATTTTGCAGCATTGTGGCATTATTTTTAATATTGTTATATTTTGCAAGAGATTTGCCGGATCTTCAAAATCTAAAAACGGAAATACGAAATCCTTCGGTAGTAATTCAGACATATGACGGCAACATAATCGGATCGTATGGGGATTTGTATGAAGACGTTATAAAAGTAAAAGATTTACCACAGCACGTTCCTGCGGCGTTTATGGCCGTTGAAGACAAAAGATTCTTCAGTCATTTTGGGATAGATTTTATAGGATTTTTTAGAGCCGCTTATAATAATTATGTCTCAAGGCGAGTCGTTCAAGGCGGCTCGACAATAACTCAACAGCTGGCGAAAAATATATTGATTGGAGAGGGTATTGTTTCCCACTATGACAGATCTATTAAAAGAAAAATAAGAGAGCTCTTACTTGCCTTGTGGCTTGAACATAAGTTTTCTAAGACGGATATTATGATGATGTATTTAAACAGAGTTTATTTTGGAGCGGGGACTTATGGAATTGATGCGGCGTCTAGAAAATATTTTGATAAACCCGCAAAATATTTGACAATTTTTGAATCCGCCGTTTTGGCGGGAATATTAAAAGCTCCTTCGAAATATAGCCCGACAAACCATCCAAATTACGCTTACGAAAGGGCTTGTCTTGTCTTAAGCGCTATGGAAGAGCAGGGATTTATAAAAAGTGCTAAAGAAATCGAAAATACTCAAGGGAAAAACGCTTTTAAAGACAATATAAAACATAATAAATGCAATATGTATTTCTGCGATTACGCCTATGAGGAGGCGAAAAAAATATTAGGAGAAATCGGAGACGATATTATCGTGGTAACAACCTTTAGCGCAGAAAAACAAAAAATAGCGGAGGAAGCGGTAAAGTATTATATCGATACGGAATCCGAAAATTATAATTTTTCACAAGCGGCGTTTATATGCCTTGGAAGAAACGGGGCGATTCAAGCCTTAATCGGCGGGAAAGATTATACCGCGACGCAATTCAATAGGGCGACGCAAGCGATAAGAATGCCCGGATCCGCGTTTAAGCTCTTCATATACGGGGCGGCACTGGAATATGGATATCAACCCTCGGATATGATTTCCGACGCTCCTATAGAAATCGCCGGTTGGAAACCTAAAAATTATAAATGGAACCCCCGCGGAGCGATATCGATTCTTGAGAGTTTTTCGTATTCCGTGAATAGCGTCAGCATTAGATTAGCCCAGACTATTGGGTTGCCAAGGATTGCGAACTTCGCTAAAAAATTAGGGATTTACAATGTTTCTTGTAATGATCTTAGCGTCGCTCTTGGAACGACTCCCGTTACGTTAAAAGACTTAACTTCGGCCTATGCCTCGTTTATGGATGGGAATTCTGTTTGGACATATTGCATATTGGAAATAAGAGCGAAAGACGGAAAGGTCTTATATCAGCAAAAAGAGCCTTTAAAGGTCCCTATCTTTGATAAAGAATTGCTAGACTCCATAAGAACTTTATTGCGCTCCGTAGTCTCAATAGGAGGGGGGCGAGCTGCGAACGTCAATAATTATATATACGGGAAAACCGGTACAAACGGGGATTGGGACGCATGGTTTATAGGATTCTACGATCCAGCGGATAATAAGAAAGCAGGGGTTTCCATAGGCGTTTGGATAGGCAACGACAATAACAAGATTAAAATGACTCCAAACTCTACAGGAGGTCGTATACCCGCTCGTATTTGCGCTAGGTTTTTAACAAATCTGTTAGATAAAAATAAAAAAGAATCTATGCCAACAGCTCTAAGTTCTTACAAAAGTTTGGGGGATATGTTGTTGAAAGAATGAAACTTCTCTTTATCCAAGGGCGGATATGGTATTTTAAATTATACCATATCCGCCCGGAAGATTTGTCAAGGTCCGCTGCGCTCTCCACCTTGACAAATCACCTCCACTCACAACAAAACGCAATGTTCCACGCGGACATTTTTGTCCTCCAAAAGTTTAGATAAATTTTATGTAATATAATTGCTTTACCTAAAACGATATTCCAATGTCTTGGCAATAATATCGTCTTTTTTAAAGCTCTACGCTTTGATGGCCTAATGGTAAATT
>JAITTR010000091.1 GCA_031286725.1 Holosporales bacterium
ATGATTTATCATGGAAACATATAGCTGATGTTTTAAAGAAAACAGATCAAAGGATTATGAATACTAAAATATCAGAAGAAGTAATAGAAACTCCAAAGCTTGCAAGCGGAAAAGAGGTAGTAATGTTAAGTAGAAAGTCTCCGCTTTATGACGATGAGGATAATGTCATTGGGATTATAGGAGTTTCTATAGACATTACCGCTCACAAAAGGGCTGAGGAGTTAGAAGCGCAAAGAGAATCACAGCAAAAAGAGATAGATTTGCAGAATAAAATCAAAAACATTTTTGAAAAATTTGTAAAAAATATTAGCTTCACGTTAACAGAATTAGCTGTGGTTATTCAAAATAATAAAAATCTTACCGAAGAGGAACAGATCGATATAACAAGCAAGGCTATTGGCATTAAAAGTATTATTAACGAACTGCAGATTGCTTTACAAGAGAATAGATTAGATAGGTTTACCGGCTAGTCAAGCGGATTTTTGAGGAGAATTTGTTAAACGAAAGTGTTAAACAATAACCCCCTTTTACATAATTCTTTTTTTATAGATTTTTAATATGATTTACAAATTGCCTTCTTGATTGTTAGAATGCTTTATGATTCTCCATATAGAGCGTTAAATGATTCTTAACAAGAAAGCGAAAATAATCGCTACGTTGGGACCTTCTAGCAGAGATATTGACGCGATAAGGAAGCTAGCGTGGTCTGGGGTTGACGTATTTAGGTTAAATTTCTCTCATGGTACTCATGAAATTTACAAGAAAACGGCGGCTAATATAAGATTTGTTGAAAATGAGATTGAAAAACCGTTGGCAATTATGATGGATCTTCAAGGGCCAAAACTTAGAATAGGAGTTTTCGAAGAGGGAAGGGTATCTTTACAAAAGGGAGAGAAGTTTATTTTTGATCTTGACAGAGACATTGGAAATTCTAAAAGAGTCTGTCTGCCTCATCCAGAGATTTTCAATTCCCTCAAAGAAGGGACGGACATGCTTGTTGACGATGGCAAAGTAAGATTCAAGGTAATTGAAAATGACGGAAAGAAAATTGAAGCGGAAGTTATAGACGGCGGAGTTATTGCGAATAAAAAAGGAGTAAATATCCCAAACGTTGTTTTGCCGATTCCTGCAATTACTGAAAAAGATAAGGACGATTTAAAAATATTAAACGAAATAGACGCGGATTGGGTCGCCATTTCTTTTATCCAAAATGCGGAAGATATATTATATGCGAGAAGGTTTATAACTAATACTGCGGGGATTTTAGCGAAAATAGAAAAACCGGCGGCATACAAAAACTTGGATTCTATCATAGAAGTTTCCGACGCCGTGATGGTTGCTCGAGGAGATTTGGGAGTCGAAGTTCCTTTTGAATCTATCCCAAGGATGCAACTGCAAATTATCGAAAGAGCGAGATTTTATGGGAAGCCTGTCATCGTTGCGACTCAAATGCTCGAGTCAATGATTTTGAATAAAGTTCCGACAAGAGCTGAAGTTGCCGACGTGGCATGCGCGATTGCCGAAGAGGCTGACGCTGTCATGCTGTCTGCGGAAAGCGCAAACGGAGAGTTTCCTGAAGACGCCGTAAAGACTATGGAGAAGATAGTCATACAAACGGAAAAAGACGGTTTGTCTTTCGTCAATAAGAACAAGATAAAACCAAACGACATGGCAGGTTCTATTTGCGAAGCTATAAACTGCAGCGAGGTAAAAATTGTCGCCGCTTTTACCGAATCCGGCAGAACCGCGTTGAACGTTTCAAGAAGCAGACCAAACGCTTATGTTATCGCCTTAACTCCAAGTGTCAAAATCGCGAGAAAATTAGCTCTTGCTTGGGGAATTTATTCAATTATTGTAGACGAGATTTTTAGCTTTTCTCAAATAGTCCAAGTCGTACAAAAGAAATTAGGAAAAATATTGGAAGAGGGAGACGCGGTCGCTATTATTGCCGGAATACCTTTTAGAATATCTGGAGCAACGAACCTTTTACATATTTGCAAAATAGACAAAAATATTTTCTTCAAAGAAAATTAAGTTGCTTTATCAAAAGCCTCTGTTAAAATTGCTCTTGTAATATAGGATATTAGAGGAGGTTATTCTAATGAATGTGCAATTGGAAAACTCCACAAAAAAAGAAATTGAATCTACTATAGCTATGTTTGGCAATTTTTCGCCACCAGACCTAATAGAAAATTCTGTTGTATATTTTTGGGAAAGCCATACTGATAATCATGAAGATAAGAAAAAAGTGCAAGCAACTTCTGATTTAATTTTTAGGCAATTTGATATATCTACTTGCGAAAAATATGAAGTTCACACTGGGTATTTATCCCGTTACAATTATATGCGAAAACCGATGGAAGAGTTGACTATTAGAGAAATAGAAAAAGCTATAGACGACGGGAAAGCCCAAGAGAGAGAATGGCTTGAATTATGCTCTCCAGAATTGCCTGGATTTATTCCAATAGAATGGGAAGATTGTATTTCAAAAGAAAAAAATTTATATTTTAACGAATGTAAAGAGTTAATAATAAACGAATTAAAAACGAACGAAGATTTTTATAACGCGTTTTGTAAGACAATTAAAGACTATATGGAAAAACGCGGCACTATAAAAGAAAATGGCGAATTATATATTTTAGAAGAAATTTCATGGATATTGAGTTTGCCTCTCATGCATTTAAACAAGCCGGTTTATTTGATTCATATCGGAAATGATAATGCCGCTATTAAAGGAATATTTCACACTTTTCCAAACTTAAGCAAAGCGGTAAAGTGGTTATCTCCTCGATTCCGCAATGTAGTTTTTAAAAATACCGCGGATTTTTTAATGTATTACAGTGTAAATAATTATGCCGGATGTTCTTATGCGCTTGAAAACAAGAGTTTAATAAACCCAATTTCCACATTCAAGAAAAGCTACGGTTCTACTAAAGAAGAATTAAAAAAGGAAATAGAAAATAAACATTCTGAAAATAATATGCTGAGATCTATTATTGGAGGACTTCCTGGACACGTATATTGGTTAAATCGCGACAATATATATTTGGGATGCAATGATCTTCAGGCTAAAGATTTTGGATTAAATTCAAAAGATGAGATTATAGGGAAAACGAATTACGATTTATTAAAAGTTAGAAGCGAGGCTGACGAATTAAACAGAATTAATATCAAAGTCATGGAAACGGGAGAAATATACGAAGGAGAGGAAATAGCGTCGTTTAACAGAAGTAAATATGAAGGAAATTTTTTAACAAATAAGACTCCTTTGTATGATCTCCACGGAAAAGTGATAGGTTTATTAGGAATCTCTATGGATATTACTGATCGTAGAAAAGCTGAATTATTAACAGAACAAAAGAAAGTGCAACAAGAGAATATAGATTTGCAGAATAAAATCAGAGGCATTTTCGAGAAGTTTGTAAAGAATATCAATCCCACGTTGACGAAGTTACATACTATATCTATGAACAATAAAAATCTTACCGAAGACGAGAAAATTACTATAGCGAGCGAAGCGATTGGCATTAAGAGTATTATTAACGAACTGCTGCTTGCCCTTCAGGAAAATAAATTGGATAGGTTTACCAGCTAGTTTCATATTTAGTTATTGATGCTTCTTAAAAAATAAGCGATACTATCAACAGGGAATTGTTTGATGGAGCTCAAAATGAAAGTGGCAAATTCTGTAAAAACTTTAAAATGTCGACACAAGGATTGTAAGTTGGTTAAGCGTAAAGGTAGGCTTTACGTAATAAATAAACAAGTTCCGAAATTTAAGGCCAGACAAGGTTAGTTTTGAATAAGGTTTTTGTCGTTATTCCTGCCGCGGGAATGGGCGACCGATTTCAGTCTGACAAACCAAAGCAATTCTTATATTATAATGGAGAAATAATAATCAGATCAGTCGTTAAGACTTTTCTAGACGTAAAAGATGTATATGCGATCTTATGCGTTATTCCTGAAGGGTTTCTTGAAAGATATAATTTTATCTTTCGCAATTTTCAAGATAAACGAATTCTTCCGCCAGTGATAGGGGGAGAAACTAGAAAAGATTCTGTTAGAAACGGACTTCAAGCCATATCAAAGCTCTCTCCGGATTACGTTTTAATTCATGACGCGGCTAGAGCTAATATTGACAAAAATACCATAAATTCGGTAATAGAAGCATTAAAATCTGGGGAGAAAGCCGTCATTCCTGGAATATCTCCCGTGGATTCGGTCAGAATCTCCGGGAAACATTTCGATAGAAAAAAAGTAACTTTAGTTCAAACTCCTCAAGGATTTGACTTTAAAACTATTTTCGCTCTTCATAATAAATACTCCGCTTTAAACGTAACCGATGACGCCGGACTATGCGATATTGAGGGAATAAACGTGAAAATTACTCAAGGAAACGTTAATAATAAAAAAATTACTTATAAATCCGATATAAAGCAACCTGAAATTAGAATAGGATTTGGATTTGATACTCACGCTTTTTCAAAGGATAAGACTAGAGAATTATTCTTAATGGGAGCGTATATAGAAGGACATATAGGGCTAGAAGGAGTTTCGGATGCTGATGTTGGAATTCATAGCCTTGTAGACGCAATATTAGGAGCCCTTGGCAAGGGAAGCATAGGGGAGCTATTTCCGCCGACTGATATGAAATTCAAAAATTACGATTCCAAGAAATTTTTAAAATATTGCTCTGCTCTGCTTTTAAAGTACGAGTACAGCGTTATTAATTGCGATACTACAATAGTTTGCGAAACTCCGAATATTTCTAAATATTCGGAATTAATGAAAAAGATCGTAGCCGAGATTTTAATGATAGATGACACATTAATAAACATAAAAGGAAAAACAACCGAAGGCCTTGGATTTACTGGAAGAAAAGAAGGAATCTCCGCGTATTCCAGCGTTTTGATAAGAAATTCGCGAAATATTGATTAACAACATTCTAAGAAGTTAAAAATAAGAGGGAAGTTTAGAAATTTAACGACAGAGCTAGAGATTTTAATATTAATACCGCGAAGTTTCTATGCGTGACTAGCCGATTAATCTTTCCTTCCCCAATAACCCTACGCTTGTTATATAGATCCTCCGTTTTTCTTCCGTAAGAGACATTCCTAAAATTGCGCTCCAGCTAATATGCGCATGGGTAAATGGAAGCGCTATTGATAGCGTGTCGCCATAATACAATTGTTCAACTAATTATGACTTCTAAGTTAGCGCATCGTGCAGCATGCCAAGAAGTTTTCATTGTTTTTCTCTTTTTTTAATCATTTTGCTCATCCTTTTTTTGAAAACTCAATTTTGAAATGGAGTCTTTATAAATTAGTTTTTTGTATAAAGAGAGGAAAAACAATAAAAGCTTGATTATAGCCCCTTTTTAGTAGAATGAGCTTTTCTTGCGAAAAGGAAACGGACCTTGCCAAATCTTGGTATAATTTTCTTCGTCGATATATCCCCCGCCCCGAATAAGGCATGATTTAAAAATGCCGCTATAAGACCCTACCTGGGTTCGGCTTTAAAGCGTTTCAAGAAAATCTTTTATTCGACGCCTATTAGTTCCGCTTTTTTATCTTTTTCCATTTTAAAAACGTGAGTGGCAAAAGAGCTTATAAAGGCTCTATTATGACTAACGGTTAATACGGAGCCATAATAATCAAAAAGAGCGGCGGATAAAGCCTCAACGCTAGACATATCTAGATGATTTGTCGGTTCGTCTAGTATCAAAAAGTTATGCCTTTGCGCTAAAAGCGAGGCTATGGCAACCTTGCTTTTTTCTCCCCCAGACAAAACTCCAACTTGCTTTTTTACGTCGTCTTTCGTTATAAGAAGACAACCTAAGACAGATCTAGCTTGTTGATAAGTAACTTTCCCGCGCGTTAGGCTCAAGACGTTTTCCAACGCGTCTAATTTCGGGTCTAAAATATTCAGTTGACTCTGCGAATAATATCCTATGGAAACATTATTTCCTATTTTCATATCTCCGCGAATAAGCGGAATTTCGCTAATTATAGTTTTCAACAACGTGGATTTTCCAATTCCGTTTGCTCCGATTATCGCTATTTTATCTCCTCTGATAATTCGCAAATTTAAGCTTTTATTAAGAGCAAGATTTCCATAGCCAATAGAACAATTTTTGAGATCTAAAACGATTTTTCCGCTTTGTTTTTCCATACTAATCTTAAACGTCGCTTTCTTTTCAGGCTCTTCAGTTTCCAATCTTGCTTCTATTTGTTTTAACCTCTCAATAATCTTTATCTTACTTTGAGCCTGTTTCGCTTTTGAGGCTTTGCTCCTGAACCTGTCGACAAATTTTTGTAACTGATCTTGTTTTGCTGTTATATATTCTTTTTGCTTTTGAACTAACTCTTCTTTAGATTCCCTTTGTTGTATAAAACTGTCGAAATTACCGTTATATACGTTTACGTTGCCGTTACAAATATGCATTATTTGGGTAGATATATTATTCAAAAATTCCTTGTCATGGGAAACAAACAATAACGTCCCTTTGAAAGAATTTAAGTATTGTTCTAGCCATGTTAAGCTTGGCAGATCCAAATGATTCGTCGGTTCGTCTAATATAAGAAAATTGGGATCGTTTATTAATAATTTCGCCAGCTCAAGTCTCATTCTCCAGCCGCCTGAAAGTATTAATGGGTCATCGGCAAATTGAGAAGTTTCAAAACCGAGACCTACTAAAATGCTTTTTGCCTTAGAGCTTAAAGCGTAGCCGTCTTTATCCGCGAATTCTTTTTCTATTTTCTCATATTCAAAATAAACTTCGTCAGAATAATTTTCCTCCATTTTCTTTAACGCATTCTTTAGCTTTTCTTGAAGACAAACTAAAGCCTTATGCCCCGTAATACATTCGTCTAGAATAGCGTTTTCAGGATTTTCGCAAGGAGATTGCGGAAGGTATCCTAAAACGCAATCTTTAGGAAAAATAATATCCCCAAAGTCAGGCTCTTCCAAGCCTATTATTATATTTAAAAACGTAGTCTTCCCAATCCCATTTGGCCCGATAATCCCGATTTTCGTATTTTTCGAAAAATGATACGAGAAATTTCTTATAATTACCCTATCGCCAAAATTCTTTACGAGATTTTGAATTATAATCATATTGTTAATTTAACATACGCATGCCAAACGAGTCAAATCAAGTATTAATGTTACGTAACTTGTCGCGCTTTTCAAAACGGGCGTTTTTAATATTTCCCTATATTTTCGAAAAAGGAATATGCGACATTTAGGACTCTAAAGCTTCCTTGAGCTACAGTAAGCTTACTTAAAGTACGCCACTTCTTCGCGTAGGCGAAAAATTACCGCGAACAAATGTTTATTATTATCCTCTTTTCTAAATACCAACGAGTTTAAAATACTGCCAAGGATTTTCAAAGATGCCTTACAAACTATTAGTAAGTTTCGCAAAACTTAATTCTGGCAAGAAAGACAATAACATTTTGTTTAAGCGCTTTCTTAATCAAATCCCATAACTTCAACAAACGTGCTGTTAACGCTAATTTAAAATCGAAGATTTTTGCGATATAGTTATGTAAATAAAGACAATTTTCGTAAAACGGATCGGGCATAACCCTCTTTTTCTCGCAATAAGAAATTCTCAGTCTTAAGCGAATTACGCTAGATTTTAGCTTCAAAAATGTTCCAGGATTTTTATTCCGTTCGAGTAATACCCAGGAGGCAAAACAAGTTAAGGCGCAAAGCGAGCGAACCTGGACAAATCTTCCGGGCGGATATGGTATAATTTCTCCATACCATATCCGCCTTGGTTATTGCGAAATTATAACGAAAGAGCAGGCGTATGGGATTTCGTCGCTGACGGATACGGTTATCAAAAATTCTCCACCGCAAGCTTTAGCGTTAACGATTTTTAATGCGTTCCTCGACAATTTTACTGAAGGTTTCCCGTTTTCGTCATGAAATATTTCGATATCTCTAGGAGAAATTCCAGAAACATTTGAAATAGCTTTAAAAACGCTTTCTTTTATAGAAAACATTTTAGCTAAAGTTTCTATATATGATTTTCTTTTTTTTGCAAAATTCAATTCATTTTCGGTATAAAACTTTTTTTCAAAACGTTCGCCAAACTTTAAAAAAAGCTTTTCTATTCGCCTTATATCTAAAATATCGATTCCAATGCCTAATATCATTTGGCAAAGTTCTTTATATAGTTTTGAATTCTATTAATTGACTCTTCCTTCCCCAATATCTCCATCGCTTCAAAAACGCTTGGAGAAACTAGTTTTCCGCAAAGAGCTCCTCTAATTGCTTGAGCTATTTCGACAAGTTTTATTTCTTTTTCTTTAGTTAAAGATTTTATATCTTCAAGCGCTACTTTTTCTTCTATATTCGAATACTTTTCTATTATTTTTATAACCTCGTCCAACAAACACAGGTGAGTTTTAGTCGCATATTTTTCGCAAGACTCGTCAAATTTAACTGGGGTAGAAATATAAATTTTAGCGGAGTCAGCCAAATCTATCAGAGTTTTCGCTCTTTCCTTTAAGCTATTCATACCTTTTAATATCTTATTCCTTGCATTGTCTGATATTTCTTCTTTTAAAAACTGTTCAATACATTCTAATAAAGATTCGTTATTTCTTTCTCTTATGTAATGGGCATTAAGATTCTGCAATTTTGCCATATCAAATCTAGACGGGGATTTGCCCACGGAATCAAGATTAAACCACTTTATCGCATCTTCTCTTGAAATAATTTCATCGTCCCCATGGCTCCAACCCAATCTTAAAAGATAATTGGAAATAGCCTCAGGAAGATAGCCCAGATCTATATAATCTTGCGCGCTTACGGCTCCGTGCCGTTTTGATAATTTCGTTCCGTCAGGCCCATAAATAAGCGGTATGTGTCCAAATTTAGGGATGTCCCATCCAAACGCTTTATATATTTGGATCTGGCGGAAAGTATTGGTTAAGTGATCGTCTCCTCTTATAACGTGAGTTATTTTCATATCGTGATCGTCGACGACAACTGACAACATATAAGTCGGAGTTCCGTCTGATCTCAATAGGACTAAATCGTCCAATTGAGAATTATCAACGGATACTTCGCCTTGAACCATATCGTTTACAGTTGTTTCCCCTCCAATTTCAGATTTTAATCTCACA
>JAITTR010000101.1 GCA_031286725.1 Holosporales bacterium
GTCAATAACTCCCTAACAATAGTAGAACATACGTTTGAGAGATTGGCATTATTTCGTTTTAACGCTTCGCTATACTGAGATAAGACGATTGAAAGCAGGCTTTGAGAATCTTCTTTTTCTCCTAATATAATCCGAGATAGGTATTTTGATTTTTGAGCGTTATTTGGCGCTTGGGAAAGCTTTTGCCTAATATCGTTTGGAATCTGACTAATTGACGCGTAGTTTTGACTCCTCAAAGTTTCCTTAAACAATTCTCTTTGAGAGATAATGGAAACTTCTTCCAAAGTCCCGCTTTGGGCTAATAGCGTATTAAAATATATTTCAATGTCGCTCACGGCAGCTTCAGGGTTGTTTATCCTAATGTGCCGATTTAGGTTTTGTAGAGCGTTTCTAACGTTAATTTGCCCCGTCTTTCTGTGATCAATTATTGTTTGTTTCAATAACAGTAAGTTGTTATATTCCGGAGCCAGAATACTTGGAGCTAAGGTTCTCGCCGAGTTGTGAAATGTCGTTTCAAACGTATTTATATTGCGAGTTTCCCAAGCGTCTTTGTAAGCGTCTCCAACGTTTATTATTGACGTTTGAGACGCTTCTCCGTTTCCAAGCCTTCCGTTTGGCATAAACCATAGTTGCGGATCTCTTTGATGATTTGTTTGAAAAATTTCAAAGTTCCTATCATAAATTGGCTTCACGTTTAAAGCTAAAACACTTTGACATAATAACGGAATGACATTCATCAAAAGGCATAACAACCGAATAGCATTCATCAAAATTTAAAAACAATATCTCCTAATGAAATAATAGCATGCGAGAGAGTTTTTTGTATAGAAATTTTTATAGCGTCGTTATATGCTAAATAATATTCATTAAAATTTTAATTTTATGAAGAAGTCGTTTGACGTATTTCTTTCCACGATTCAAAATATGTCAAATTGGGCAAGTAGCGCTTCTCTTTGGCCTTTTTCTTTCGGCATTTCTTGTTGCGCTATAGAAATGATGCACGCTGCGGCTAGCCGAGTTGATTTGGATAGATTCGGCTGTCTTTTCAGGCCAAGTCCTAAGCATTCCGATCTTATGATCGTCGCTGGTAGCGTTACCGAAAAAATGGCTGCTCAGATTATAAATTTATATAATCAAATGTTATTCCCCAAATACGTCATAGCCATGGGAAGTTGCGCGATTTCAGGCGGGTTATATCAGGACTCGTATTCGATTGTCAACGGAATTGAAAAACTAATCCCGGTAGATATTGCCGTTCCCGGTTGTCCTCCAGCTCCGGAAGATTTAGCTAAAGCGATTCTTAAGCTTCAACGAAGGATAAAATCCGCCTCGAGCAAATGAAAAATTAAAAATTGCTTGGAATCAATTTCTTCAAAAAACATATTAATTTCATTTTGCGTCTATATCAAATTTTAATGCTTATGCCGCTCTAAGAATCAAGTAGGTTACTACCATCAAACCCGTTAAACTTTCGTCATAGGTTATTTAACCGTAGTTAATTCTATAACGAATGTTATAATATAATAGATTTAATATAAAAAGCTTAGAAACGTCAGAATGCAAATAACTGTTATAGGAGGCGGGTACGTTGGCATAATTCCGGCGGTTTGTTTTTGCGAATTTGGATTTGAAGTAGGAGTCGCGGATATCTCCGAAGAGAAGACAGAGAGGCTTAGAAATAACTCTACGGATATTTTTGAGCCTGGGTTAGATGCCGTTATTAAAAAATTCCAACAAAGTGGTCAATTAAAATTTTCGACAGATTCTTCCGATTTTTTCAACGATTCTTCGGTAATTGTCGTCGCTGTTCAAACGATTGGAGAAAAGGGGGAGGATTGCGACTTATCGTATTTGTACGACGCAATAAACGATATATGCGCTAGCTTAAAAAACGACAGGTATGTCGCGATAATAATAAGAACTGCGGTTCCCGTCGGAACTTGCACGGCTATAAGTAAAAATATAAAATCCTTGTGCCCAGATCTTGTTCAAGGAGAACATTACGACGTGATCGCTATCCCGGGATTTGGAACGGAGGGAAGCGCGTTGCATGATTTTATGTATCCAGACCGCATAGTAGTTGGTATGGAGCAAGATTCTAAAAAAGCGAGAAAAGTTATTGACGAAATATATAAAACGATAATTAACGCTGACGTTCCGTTTATATATACTAATTTTGAAACTGCGGAACTAGTAAGATATGCCACAACGGGATTTATCGTAATTAAAATAGCTTTTTTAAGCGAATTGATTAACTTATGCGAAAGAGCGGGAGCAAATGTTGACGAATTTATCCAAAGCATAGCTTTGGACTCAAAGATAGGCGGAAAATCCTTAGGGTTAAGTTCGGGAATTGGAGGCGCGACTTATCCTAGGTTTGTAAGAATCTTAGAAAGAACGGCATCTAGTTTTGGCGTTGATTTAAAAGTGTTACGAGGAGCGCTTGAAAGTAATGAAGCAAGACTATTAGGAGTTTTTAACAAGATATATGAGAAAATACTCAATACTTCCGCTAAGAGCGTTTGTATTTTTGGGTTAACGTATAAACCAAAAACTTCCGATATTAAAGAATCTCCAAGCGTTTATGTTATAAAAAAGTTATTAGAGAAGAACATTAAGGTATATTGTTACGACCCAATATTTGTACAAAATCTTAACGCTCAATTTATTCCTGAATATTTAAAGAGCAACGAAAATTTTACTCTTACCAACTCGCCATATGAGGCAGCGAGTCAAAGAGATATATTAGTCGTTATGACGGAGTGGATGGAAATAAGGAGCCTCGACTATCAAAAAATTAGCGAAACTATGAATAAGAAAGAACCAAATAAACCCATCTTAATTGATTTTAAAAATATGTTTTCTCCTAGCGAAATGAAGGATTTTGAATATATTCCTCAAGGTATGTTTCCAGATCCTAACAAACCAACATTTCCTTGAACAAGCGCCAACCTCAATATTGGGAACTTTATGGCAGAGTATTTAGTTCATTTACAAAAGAGCTTTAATGTTTGAGCCTATTAAATCTTAGAGTTTGGAGCAGACAAGCGAGTCCGCCTTATATATATTTTAATTTCTTTATCTCCGCAATATTATTGATCCTAGTAAACTTAATGTTCCTTTTTGTCTCAGGAAAATTTAAAAGAATAAAAATTTTTTGTTGACTAGTTTGAATTTTTGTTATAAATTAGCGCTCAGAGACGTTGTTTGCTAATAAATTAGAAAAGGAGATAAAAATGAAGTTTAGACCTTTATACGACAGAGTTCTTGTTGAACGCTTAGAGACGGAGTCGAAAACGAGCGGAGGAATAATAATTCCGGATACCGCTAAAGAAAAACCTATGGAAGGATTGGTTGTCGCGATTGGATGCGGAACTAAATCCGAAAAAGGAGACTGCGTTCCTCTTCAAGTAAAAACAGGAGATAAGATTCTTTTTGGAAAATGGTCCGGAACTGAGATAAAACTCGACGGGAAAGATTATTTGGTTATGAAAGAATCAGATATAATGGGAATTTTTGAATAATTTTAAGGAGAATAATTATGTCGGTAAAAGAGATTCGTTTTAGCGCGGAAGCTAGAGAAAAAATTCTAAAGGGAGTTAACATTCTCGCGAATGCCGTTAAGGTGACAATGGGGCCAAAAGGAAGAAACGTGCTTCTTGAGAAGTCGTATGGAACCCCAAGAATAACAAAGGACGGAGTAACCGTCGCGAAAGAAATAGAAGTTGCGGATAAGTTCGAGAACGTAGGAGCGCAGATGGTCAAAGAGGTTGCAAATAAAACTTCGGACTTGGCTGGAGACGGAACGACTACGGCCACCGTTTTGGCTCAAGCGATATTAACGGAAGGAATAAAATCGGTTGCCGCCGGAGCGAACCCTATGGATCTTTTAAGGGGCATAAACATGGCTGTTGAGTCGACGGTTCAGTTTTTGAAAGACAAATCGAAGGCGGTGTCTACTAATGAAGAAATAGTCCAAATTGGAACGATTTCCGCCAACGGGGAAAAAGAAATTGGAGAAATGCTCGCCAATGCCGTCTCAAAGGTGGGAAAAGAAGGCGTAATTACTATAGAAGAAGCAAAATCGTTCCAAACGGAGCTCGACATTGTTGAGGGGATGCAATTTGATAGAGGATACATTTCTCCATATTTCGTCACAAACGGCGACAAAATGACTTGCGAATTGGAGAATCCATATATATTAATTCACGAGAAAAAATTGACGGGTCTTCAACCGTTGTTACCTGTTTTAGAGGCTGTCGTTCAATCTGGAAGACCTCTTTTGATAATTGCGGAAGACATTGAAGGAGAAGCCCTTGCAACGTTGGTCGTAAACAAACTTAGAGGAGGGCTTAGAGTTGCCGCGGTAAAAGCTCCGGGCTTTGGAGACAGAAGAAAAGCTATGTTGGAAGATATAGCGATTTTAACGAACGGAACGCTTATATCCGAAGATGTTGGAATAAAACTGGAGAACGTTAATATAACAATGCTAGGCTCAGCAAAAAAGGTCACGATAACGAAGGACGATACGACAATAGTCGAAGGAGCTGGAAGCAAAGACGCGATAAAAGAAAGATGCGCTCAAATAAAGACTCATATTGAAAATTCAACTTCTGAATACGATACGGAAAAACTTCAAGAACGACTCGCTAAATTGTCTGGCGGAGTAGCGGTCATCAGAGTTGGAGGCGCGACAGAAGTTGAGGTGAAAGAAAAGAAAGATAGAGTTGACGACGCAATGCACGCTACAAAAGCTGCGATAGAAGAAGGAGTAGTTCCCGGCGGGGGCGTAGCTTTGCTTCGTTCTATTGAAAGATTAAACGGCATAAAAGTCGAAAATGAAGACCAGAAGATTGGAGTAAACATTATCAAACATGCCTTATCCGCGCCTGCTCGTCAGATTTCAGACAACGCTGGAGTCGAGGGAGCCGTTGTTATTGCAAAAATTCTTGAAAATAAAGAGTTTAATTACGGATACGATGCTGCTTTTGATAAATATGCGGATATGGTAAAAGCTGGAATTATTGACCCAACAAAGGTTGTTAGAACGGCTCTTCAAGACGCAGCGTCTATTTCGGGCTTGTTGCTTACGACAGAGTGCGTAATTACCGAAAAGCCGGAGCCAAAACCTGCCGCAATGCCAAATCCAGGCATGGGCGGAATGGGCATGGATTATTAATTTTTATGTCGATTTGAAAGAAGAGCGGCTCATACTTGCTTTAAATAAGGTAGGATTGGGGAATATCCAAAGGTTATGTCGCTCTTCTATCACAACGGGGATTGTCGCGTAGAAGCGTTATATTAGAGCAAGCAAAGGAAAAAATAAATGTACAAGAATCAAGTAATATAGTAGCAAACGATCCAACTAAGAAAACGTTTGACGGAGAAGGACAAGTCGTAAACTTTACTCTTGGGGACAAGCAAGAGCTGGATAAAAAGAAAGGGAGGACGGGAAAAAGGCATTGAGGCAGTCGGTAAGAGCTTTAGAAATAAACGCGATAGTAAGCGCAGAACATGGGGGTGTTCGAGAATTTCCATGATAAGAAGTCGGGGGGCATGTAGGTTAAGTCAACATATCTGCAAGGAGCCGTGAATTCGAGCTATGGGACGGCGGTTGAAGCGTTTATCAAGGAATTAATAGAAGAGGCAGAAGGGGCGGGCTTATTTGGAAAAACTAAAGAAGCAGATGGAAGATTATTGTTCAAGAACAGTAAATTCAGATGATAATTTTTATTTGCTTTTTGGCGGCATTCTTTCTTGGCTGAAGGGCGATATTTTTTGGGAGTCGCTTGGATGGTTTTTCGTATCCTTCATATTGTTGGGGATCGTTTTGATTATCCTTACATTTTGCATTCTCAAAAAGAGCGTAAAGATAAATGAGATTCCTGTAAGTTTTTACGCTAAGCTGGCAAGCAAAGACGGAGTGTGTAATGATATATGCTACTGGATGAAAAAAGCAACCCCATATCCGGCGATCTAAACGTCATATGGTTTCATATACCCAACGAACGCAACTGTAAAAGCTCCAAAGAATCCCGTGGAGTTAATAAGCTAAAGGCAATAGGAGATCATTTCGGAAATCTATAAAATATGATATGAAGGGAAATAGTCAATAATGTTTTGTGAGAAGCCGTAATTATATTCAAATCGATTGTAAAACGGTACAAAGAAAGAGTTTAATTTCGCAAAAGTATAGGCTTTAAGGGATTGGACACTACTATTGATTGTTCTACCTTCTTATCTGGCTCGAAATTAAATAACTTTAATAGTTTGCAAACCATACTTCCCTAACTCTTGAAGCTATCCTATAGCTATCTTTATACGAAATACTAATTGAGCTTTTTTTTAAAAATTTGATTGTTGGATTATATACTGCAGTATTCGCTTAAGCGATGGGGATATCGCTAATTTGTTTCCAAAGAAAGCTATTGACCAAATTTCGCGTATATTTTAAATTATTTTAATGAGTTGTTATTTTTTTACCAGAAAATGGAATCAAAAATTTCTTATAGATCGTGGCTCGTATGGGGAGTTGCGGCGTTGTTTTATCTTTACGAGCTTATTTTGAGAGTTTCGCCAAGCGTTATGACAAACGAGTTGATGTCAACGTTCAATGCTACGTCGACAACTCTGGGGATTTTGGTTTCTTTTTATTATTACGCTTATACGATTCTACAGCTGCCTTGCGGGATTATATTAGATAAGTTAGGGCCAAGAAATCTTTTGGGATTATCGGCTATTTTATGCGTAATAGGATCCGTATTATTCGCCAGTTACGACACAATAAGCGTCGCTCAAATAGGAAGGTTTTTGGTAGGAGCGGGCTCGGCTTGCGCGTTCATCAGTTGCTTGCAAATTTCGGCTAATCTTTTTCCAAAAAAGTATTTCGTAATTCTCGCGGGGGTAACGAATATGATGGGAACAATAGGCGGACTTTTAGGCGGAGCTCCCATAGCGAAGGCCGTAAATTCCATAGGGTGGCATAATACGACTTACGCTCTAGCTTCTATTGGCATTTTTATCGCTATTTTAATATTTGTTTTTGTCCCTAAGCGTATAACGAAAAAAGCTAAATCGGCAATACAAGAGGAATCGATTATTCAATTGGTTTTAAACCTCATGAAGAATTCTCAAATAGTTTTATGCGGAGTAGTCGGCGGGTTGATGTATCTCCCTATATCCGCTTTTTCAGAATTGTGGGCTGTTCCATTTTTCATGGCAAAATACGGAATACGAAGCCAAGAAGCGGCTTTGGCCTCAGCAATTCTTTTTATAGGAGTCGCGATTGGTAGCTTGGTTCTTGCTATTTTGGCGAGAAAAATTAATAGTTATATGAAAACTATAAAAATGGGAGCTTTAGGAGCTGCCGTATTATTTATTCCGTTGTTATATTGCGAATTTTCTTTATATGCCGCTTTTGGCTTCGTATTTTTTATAGGTTTTTTTACTGGAGTTCAAGTTATAAACTTTACCTGCGCTCAAAATAACTCTACCTCGGAAATTGCGGGGACTACAATAGCTCTTATTAATTGTATAGTGATGTTGATAGGATCAATATTCCAACCGCTTTTGGGGCTTTTGTTGGATATTTCTTGGAACGGGAAAATATCTGAATTCGGAGTTAGATATTACGATATTTCCTGCTATAAATACGCTATAATGACCTTGCCACTTTGTCTTCTAATCGCGTGTCTGTTCTCTTTATTTATTAAAGAGACGATAAATAAGGAAAATGAGTAAATTTTATGTTTTTATATTATTCTTACTATTTCCTGTTAACGTTCGAGCAATAGTTTTTTCAATAGAACAATTGCCTATATCCGACGACGTTAAGAAGACGTTTCCAAAATTGAATTCCAGAAGTTTTATTATAACAAATAAAAAGGCGAATATTGTATTGCATGAAGAATTCTCTAAAATTCCCATGAAGTTTGAAGGCATTAATTATTTTATATTCTCGTCAATACTATTGCGATCTCTAGATAAAAAACAAGAAAAGGTAATTATAAATTATCTAAAGACAGGAAATGATACTCAGTTTAAAAATATTTTACTGGAGGAAAATATTAACGCATTATTGACTAAATATATAAAACAATACGGAACTCAAAATACGTCCGTAAACTTAACTAATAATACAACAAACTTATACGATATTTGTTGTATGTTTTACGAGGCGTTTAATTTTTTAAAGAGATATACCTGTTCCGGGGTGTTAAAAAACGGTTACAATGTTAACCTTTTATCGTTTTCTATAGGGAAAAATTACGGTTGCGCGATAAAAATTAAAAATGCGAACAATGAAGATTTCTATTGCGTTTTATATGGCGCTTCGTCTTTTAAAGCGTTGGAAGAAGACATAGAGAATATAAAAACTTGGCTGGTTCAATTTTTTACGTATAAGGTTTCAATATCGGGAGAAAAGATCGCGGAAATACCAGTTTTTTACGGAGAAAAAGATAGTTGTATCGCGTCTATAAAGGAGGAGCATTTTGTTATTTTGTCAAAATATCTTAATAAAAACATAACAAAAACTTCTGTATATAGGACGATGTTGGAAGCTCCTGTTATGTCGGGCGAAAATATAGGCGTAGTGACATATAATACGTCTATATTCAAAAATAACATAATTAAATATATTCTGACTGACGAACATATTGAAAAAGCAAATAAACTAAAAATTATATTAGACTCTATTGCATACATTATTTTTGGCTCTCCATATAGAAAAACTAAAATCTGTAAAAGCGAGGATTATTGAAATGTTAGAAAGATTTATAGCGTTTAGGTATTTGAGAACAAGGAAAAACTCTGGATTTGCGTACGTTGTTACTTGGTTTTCTTTTATAGGAATAGCTTTAGGCGTCGCAACTTTAATAATAGTTACTTCCGTTATGAACGGGTTTAGATTTGAATTATTGGAGAAAATAGTCGGAATGAAAGGCCATATTGTCGTTACCTCTATTCATTCTTCCGAAATAGACAATTACGAAAAATTATCGAAATCTATTTTAGGTTCTAATGAAAAAATAAAAACGGTGATTCCTTTAATAGAACAACAGGTTGTTTTATTGTCAAATTCTAAGGCTAGAGGCGTGATAGTCCAGGGCATAGAGGAAAATGATTTAAAGGCGAAAAAGCTTATTTCGGATAACATAAAGTTTGGAAACATAAAAAATTTTTCAAAAGATACCGTTTTTATAGGAAAGAGATTAGCGGAAGCCCTAGACGTAAAGATTTGCGATAAGATAACGCTTCTTGTTCCGGATGGCGTCGTCACTCCTTTCGGCAATCTCTCGAAGGAAGAGATTTTTGAAATATCCGGGATTTTTGAAGTAGGCATGAACGAATATGACAAAAATATAATAATAATGCCATTAAATACCGCTCAAGATTTTTTCTCTATTCAAGGTTTGGTTAATCAAATTGAAGTATTCATTGGTAATATTGACAATACTAAACCAATAACGGACATTATATCTAAGAAGGCAGGGAATAATTATAGAGTTTTGGATTGGCGTCATTCCGACGCCAGCATTTTTCATGCCGTTGTCGTCGAGAAAAATGTTATGACGTTGATTTTGAGCATTATAGTTTTAGTCGCCGTTTTTAATATAATTTCAGGGTTGACAATGCTAACTAACAGCAAAACAAAAGACATTGCAATCTTGAGAACGATGGGAGCAACGAAAAACATGATATTGAAAATTTTCTTTTATATAGGAGCGTCAATTGGAATATTAGGAACGTTTTCAGGAGTCGCTTT
>JAITTR010000104.1 GCA_031286725.1 Holosporales bacterium
GCCGCAGAAATAAAAGAAAAAACCGGCAAAGCGACCGTTATTTTACAAGGCAATCTGGCAAATATTAACGAAGCGAAAGAACTCGTAACAAAAGCGGAAGAGAAATTAGGCGGGTTAGACGTTTTGGTAAATAACGCGGGAATTAATAAGGATATGTTATTTCAAAAAATGACGGAAGAAGATTTATATGAAATTTTAGACGTTAACTTGAGATCCGTTTTCACTTTAACGAAAAACGCTATAGCCTCGATGAGCGCAAGAAGATTTGGAAGAATAATCAATATAAGCTCCATCGTAGGATTTACCGGCAATATTGGCCAAGTTAACTATTGCGCAAGCAAAGCCGGAATAGTCGGAATGTCAAAAGCCATAGCCCTCGAGTGCGCAAGAAAAGGAATAACCGTAAATTGTATAGCTCCAGGGGCAATAGAGTCTCCTATGATAGAAAAACTCTCCGAACAAGCGAAAGAAAGATTTATAGCGAAAATTCCAATGAGTAAGCTCGGAGAGCCAGAAGACGTCGCTTCCGTTTGTTGCTTTTTGGCTTCAAAAGAAGCGTCTTATATAACTGGCCAAACGATTCACGTTAACGGCGGAATGTTAATGACATGATCGCTCGAAACGTCATAATAATTGGCTCTGGACCGGCGGGATTAACTTGCGCAATATATTCCGCAAGAGCGGGTTTGGATCCTATAGTAATAGCTGGGGACAATCCTGGCGGTCAATTAGTTAAGACGGATATTATTGAAAATTATCCGGGATTCGAGACGATATCCGGAGCCGACTTAATGATGAAAATGCTAAAACATACGGAATCGTTGGGCATTGAAATTATTTACGAGACGGTCGACGAAATTTCAAAAACTAAAGAAGGTTTCTTTGAGGCGAAGCTATCTTCTCATCGCTCTATAGTTTCTAAAACCATCGTAATCGCCACGGGAGCTACGCATAAACGTTTAGGCATTCCGGGGGAGGATGAGTTTTCAAATAGGGGAGTTTCTTGGTGCGCAACATGCGACGGGCCTATGTGTAAGGGAAAAGAAGTGGCGGTGATAGGCGGCGGAAATACTGCCGTTATGGAGGCTATGTTTTTGTCGAGTTTTGCAAGTCATGTTTATCTTATCCATAGAAGAGATGTCTTAAGGGCGGAAAAACTGACGCAGGAAAAGTTGTTTTTAAATCAAAAAATATCTTGCGTTTGGAATTCAAGCGTAGTCCAGATATTAGGAGGTAAATCAGTTGAAAAAATAATTATAAAAAACAATATTGACGGTTCGATAGGAAATCTTGAAATTAATGGGATTTTTATTGCAATTGGAACAACTCCCTCTTCTAATTTCGTTAAAAACCTGTTGGCTTTAGACGGGGAAGGATATATTGTGGCTGAAGAAACAAAAACGTCTTGCGACGGAATTTTCGCCATAGGGGACGTCGTAAGCGGAAGTCTGAAACAAGCGATTTACGCCGCCGGCCAAGGAGCCTTAGCGTCAAAACAAGTTGAGAAATATGTTAATTATAAGCTTTAGTTCCATGGGCGGATATGGTACTTTTCAAGTATACCATATCCGCCCGAAAGATTTGTCAAGGTCCGCTCGCTGCGCTCGCTCTCCACCTTGACAAATCATAGCTTCGATTATAGAAAAAGATTCTTCTCTTTAATCGCGGAAGCAATCTAGTTCGTAATATTTATGTACTTCAACCTGATCCAAAAAGTCTTGGTCGTGAGATATTAAAAGGATACTTCCGGGATAATCCTTTAAAACTTGTATAATGTGTTCCTTTGTCTCGAGGTCGATGTTGTTTGTAATTTCGTCTAGGATTAAAAGCGATGGGGTATCGTGTGCTATAAGAGCTAGCGAAAGTCTAGCTTTTTCTCCGCCGCTCATGTCTTTAACTTTATTATAAACCTCCTCGTTTTTTCTAAAGAGAAAGTCATTTAGTAATTTTCTATCGGGAATTATTTCGAAAGCTGTTTTTTCCAGATCTAACGTCCTATAGAATTGATCCAAATATCCTATTTTTGTTTTGGCTATATCCCAAGTTCCCGTTCGAATTATACCCGAATCATTCAATATTCCTCTTACCAACGTAGTTTTCCCAGAGCCGTTATTTCCAACGAGAGCGACTCTTTCGCCAGATATTACGGATAGATTTATATTATTTAGTACAATTTTCTCCGGATATCCTACGCTTGCGTTTCTTATAGAAACTAACATTTTGTTACCAATATCGCTTGAGGATATGGAAAATTTAGGAACTATGATTTCCGGCAATCTTAAATCTCTTAATTGTTCCGTTAAATCTTGTTTTTTAGAGTCTATAGCCTTTAGCTTCGAGCCTTGGGATTTTTCGGCTTTCATACCTTTTAAATCGCCGACAGATTTCATCCACTTTTTGTTAGCGACCTTCTTCTTTCCCGCCGCCTTACTTTTGGAAATTCTCTTCTGTTCTTTGATAAGACTTTGACGAGCGGATTCTTTTTGAGCGTTAATAATATCAATTTGGCGAGTAATAGACTCTCTTTTATTAAGCGTTTCAGCCATGTAATCGTCGTATTTGCCTTGGAAAATATGTATTTTCCCATTATCTATATGCCAAATTTTTTCGACGCAGTTTCTTAATATCTCAAGATCATGAGTCGCAATTATCAAGGTTCCATAAAAATGTTTAAGCATTTTTATCAAACTTTTTCGATTTTGGAGATCGAGATGATTCGTAGGCTCGTCGAGAAGCAAAATATCGTTATTAATAGCTTGGGACAGCGCCTTATTAAACTTTTCTCCTCCGCTTAAAGAGTCGTATCCCCAAATTATTTGAGGAACATATCCAATATCCAGATTATATTCCGAGATAATTTTAAGAAGCGACGACTTCCCGCTACCATTTCTGCCAACAATCGCTATCCTCTCTCCGTCATATATAATTGTAGAAAAATTCTCAAAACAAGTTTTATGGGGAAAAGATAAACTTAATTCTTCGATTTTTATCACGGTTCTCCATCAAAATTAAGTTTTCAAACCTACCCAGATTTTTGCTGAGATATTTTTTTTGATAAAGTCCTTACCTCTTTTGAAAAACTTCTTGAAACTAAAACTTTCAAAACTGAAGATAGCGAATTGTCTCCAATATACGAAAGATTCTTTGTTCTAGTAGACAAAGCGATAAATAGCGGACTAATAGATAACGAAAGAGCCGTAACGGATACGATAAGCTTTTGCAAAAATTCGTCTATGACGTTGGAATCGAAAGCCACATTTGCCAAAACCAAGGAAAATTCGCCAAGCTGAGCTAAAATTATGCCTATAGAGGCCGATTTGGCAAGCTCTATAGAAAACTGTTTTAAAGTTAACGTATTAAAAAATATTTTCCAAATTGTAACTACGCTCAAGGTGATAAATATAGTGGGCCAATTTTCTATAAGAAAGTTCAAGTCAAACATTAGCCCTATTGAAAAGAAAAAGCACATTAATAAGACGCTTTGAATTGGTTTTACGCTGTTTAATACGCTTTGTCTTTCTTCCGTGTTTCCAATAAAAAGTCCGGCTAAAAATGCTCCGTAAGGCTCTGAAAGACCAAATAAAACGACCAAAGAAGACGCGGCGAAACATAATCCGAGAGTAACTATAGGAATTAAATCGGAATTTGGCAATAAATGCTTGGCGGAGATTTTTATGTTTTCTTTTTTTCCTAAATATCTGATTAACGCCACGACAAGACCAATTGCAACGACTAGATCTACCACTATAGCTCCGCTAAATTTTCCGCACTCTTTTAATATAAGCATCATAGGAACTATAGCGATATCTTGGGCGACTAATATGCCGATCGATATATGGCCAATATCGGTACGTATTTCTCCTAAATATTCTAAAACTTTGACTATAGCTGCCGTCGAGGATAGGGAAACAATAAACGCGGCTAATAGCGAAATATAAATCGAAAAATCAAAAATGTTGGCAAACAAAACCGCAAGGGCAGCGTTGACGCATACTTGTATTATAGTAAATAACGTTGGGATTTTCCACATTCGAATAAACGATCTTATATTTAATTCCATTCCAATAACAAACAGTAATAATAAAATTCCTAATTCGGAATAGAATTGAATCTGATCTTTTGACGAAATAAAACTAAATCCATTCGGCCCAAATATTATGCCGGCTAAAATATAACCGACCATTATAGGCTGGTTTAATTTGGCCAATAAAATCCCCGATACCGCGGCAACCAGGATGATTATTGTTAAATGAGCAAAAACATATTCGTTATTCATAGTAAAGATATTGTATCATACAATATATGAGCATGACAGAGTTTAGTATTGTTTTAAACAGAATAAAAGAGAAAATCCCACTTTCAAAAATCGTGGGACAAGATGTCTATTTGCAAAAAAAAGGCAGAGAATTTGTAGGCAATTGTCCGTTTCATCACGAAAAAACGGGCTCATTCTTTGTCAACGACGAAAAAGGGACATTCTATTGCTTTGGCTGCGGAATATCTGGGGATTTGATCGGATACGTTATTAAAAAATGGGGAATAACTTTTCAACAGGCTATTGAAAAATTAGCCGAGCAAGCGGGGGTAAAACTTCCAGAGAAAAAAGTTGTTTCCCATGAAGCGGAAGTAAATCAAAAAGTTTTGCAGAAAGCAGTTGAGTTTTTTAAAAATACGTTAAATAACGATAAAATTGCCAAAGAATATTGCAAGTCTAGAGGAATTACTGCTGATGTTATCGAAAAATTCTCAATAGGATATGCTCCGTTTAATAACGACGTTTTATTGAAATATCTTAGAGAATTTGGATTTCAAGATAAAAACTTAATTTCGTCCGGCTTATTTATCAAAAAAGATTTGGGGCTTTCCCCAAGATTTAGAAACAGATTAATGTTTCCCGTTTTCGATAGAAAAGGCTGGCCAATAGCGTTTGGAGGAAGAGGTATTCATAAAGATAGCATTCCTAAATATTTGAATTCTCCAGAATCCGAAATATTTCAAAAAAGAGAAATCCTATACGCATATAACATATCGTCAAGGAACGTTAACGAAAATGTGCCGTTTATTGTCGTTGAAGGATATATTGACGTCGTTATGCTTCATAAATTTGGATTTGAGACGGCGATTGCTTCGATGGGGACGGCATTTTCGGCGGAACATTTAGCAAAAATTTGGAGATACTCAAAAGAACCGATAATTTGTTTCGATGGAGATGAGGCTGGATATAAGGCTATGTTAAGATTGGCTGATATAGCTATAAAGTGTATATCGCATGAAAAATCCGCAAAGTTTGCGATGATTCCTGGAGGCGACGATCCAGACTCGTTTTTAATGCAATATGGGAAGCAAAAATTTGAAAATATCTTAAAGAATTCTATGCATTTTATAGATTTTATTTGGAATGACGCTTTAATAAATTTTAACGACATAAAAGCAAAAACGCCGGAACATATTGCGAAATGGAAAAAAGCTATTTTAGATAAAACATTGGGAATTCAGGATAGCGAATTAAAAAAGCTATATAGAAACGATTTGAGCAATAGAATATTTGAAACGCTAAATCCAAAGAGAATCAACAATAATTTTTCTAAAAAGTATTATAAAGATATTTTTTCGATAAACGTAGACGAAAAAATATGCTTGCGCGAAGCGATTTTATTGTGTATTATTATAGAATGGCCTGTTGTGATTCCTTCTATAATTGAGAGTTTGTCTTTGACGGAATTTTCCAATAGCAGTTTTGAAAAGCTACGAGCTTTCGTCGTAGATAATCATTTGGTTCATCTTGATAATATAGAATTTGTTGGAGAGGATTTGAAAAACATAGTAGCGTCTGTAAAGAAAATAGCAGGGGAATATTGCCGGTTTGACGATATGAATGACGAGGAAATTACGGATTTTTGGCACAGTATTTTCGGAATAGAATTTTGGGAAAAAGAACAGAAAAAAGAGCTTTTGTCCGCAAAGGCGGAATGTAAATCTGATATTAATAGCGAGAAATGGGAGAGGTTAAAAGCTTTGAAGATTTCCGCCCTCCAAACGAAGAATCGCGGTTAGGATAATAAAGTTATGGAAACAGAAGTTAATAAAGTTTTAGCGGAAGAAAATCTGAACAACATAGAAAACGATACTAATGTTGTTTTGCTTCTAAAGATACATAAAAGAAAAGGATATCTTACATATGAGGATTTGAACGATATTCTCCCAAGTTCCGAATACGATTCGGCGAAACTGGCGGAGATAATGGACTATTTTTCGGAATTAGATATCAGAATAATAAACGCAGACGAAGAGTCGTTGTTTGTTGACGAAAAAGGCGAAGAAATCGAAGGGGGTGTTGAGAACTCGGACGAAATTTCGGATAATTCGAAATTAATTGCTGAAGAGATAAAAAGCGACGATCCGGTAAAACTTTATTTAAAAGAAATTGGCAACGTAAGCTTGCTCTCTAGGGAAGGCGAAATTGTTATAGCTAAGAAAATAGAAGAAGCAAAAGATTCGCTTTATGAGGCGTTGTGCGAAAGCAAAGTAGTCGCGGACGCTATTTCTTCGTGGAGAGATAAATTAGACAACGACATCATTTTATTAAAAGACATTATATCCATGGATTCTTCGTCTATAGACGATGAGTCTCTTTCGGTTGACGACGAAAAATTAGAAGATGAAGAGGCTCGCCTGCTTCAAACGATTTTGAACGATGAAGAGCTCAAGGCAAAGTTATTGCAGCTTTTTGACAATCACTTATCGCTTTTTCAAAAGCTTTACGAAAGACAAAAAAATCTCAATTTTGACGTAAGCAAATTGTCTGCAGATAACGAATATAAGAAATTAAAAACGCAAATAAGAGACAATTTTATTGAGATTAACTTGAATGGAAAAAGAATAACCAGCTTAAAAGAATCTCTCTTAAACCTTTTGTCAGACGTTCCCGATATAGAAAGAAAATTAGTTTCCCAATGCGGAGAGTTTGGTATAGAAAAATCGGATTTTGTAAATCAGTTTATGGATAAAAATTTCGATTCTAAATGGCTTGAAGAAATCGCCTCAAAACTTACAAAGGGATGGAGAGATTTTTATAACTCAAACATATCCTTATTGAAGGATTTGACACAAATTGCTTCTAATATAGAAAATGCTGCCGTCATTCCGTTTTCTTTATTTAGGCATATTCTTCATGTTGTGCAAAGATCCGAAAGGGAAGAGGCAAAAGCGAAGAAAGAAATGATCGAAGCGAATTTAAGATTAGTAATTTCAATAGCAAAAAGATATAACAATAGAGGATTACAATTTTTAGACTTGCTACAAGAAGGCAACATAGGGCTTATGAAGGCTGTGGACAAATTTGAATATAAGAGAGGATATAAATTCTCAACGTACGCGACGTGGTGGATAAGGCAGGCTATTACGAGATCAATCGCCGATCAAGCTCGAACGATCCGAATTCCTGTCCATATGATCGAGACAATAAATAAGTTGGTCAGGATGTCAAAACAACTTATGAGCGAGCTTGGGAGAGACCCAACGCACGAAGAGCTTGCAGAGAGACTAGGGATGCCTATAGACAAGGTAAGGAAAGTCATGAAAATAGCAAAAGACCCGATAAGCCTTGAAACTCCAATAGGAGACGAAGACGAAAGCCATCTTGGAGACTTTATTGAAGATAAATCTGCCATTATGCCTGCGGATGCCGCCATCCAATCCAATTTAAAAGCGACTACTGTAAAAATTCTTTCGACATTAACTTCTAGGGAAGAAAAAGTTTTGAGAATGAGATTCGGAATAGGATTACAATCAGACCATACTCTAGAAGAAGTAGGACAACAATTTGCGGTTACCAGAGAGAGAATAAGGCAAATAGAGGCTAAAGCCTTGAGAAAATTAAAACATCCAAGCAGATCTAAAAAATTAAGGAGCTTTTTAGATAATTAAACCAAACGGAGAAAGCATATGAGCATAGAGTCTAAATTATCAAAATTGGGAAAGCTGATGGATAAGTTTTTTAGTAAACTCTACAAATCGTTTTCATCTATGGAAAGCGAAAAACACACAAAATCAAATAATGCCCAGCATTCTAGCTTGAATTTTTCCTACGCTATTCTTACGTTCGACAGTTTTGTCGCTTTTTTATCCGTATTTATATCAATACATTTGAGAATAGGTATGGATTTCTTAGATTATTCTCCGTCTTATATCGTTAAGAATATGTTTGTTTTTGCCTTAGTTAGCGCTAGCGTGTTTTTGTGGTTGCAGACTCATCAAACGTTTTGGAAATATACGTCTATTGAAGATATGACGCCTATTTTCCTTTCGGTAATTTTATCCAATGTCATATTTTTCCCGCTTATGATTCTGATGAATCAAGAAGATTTTCTTCCTTATTCCGTCTTAATAATAAACGTTTTCGTCTTAACTTTCCTTCTTTTAATTCCACGATTCTTAGCGAGAATGATATACAATCAAAGAATAAATAAAATGAAACGCTTCGATAATATAACTCGAAGAGAAAAACAACTTGATATTCCCAAAGTTCTTTTAATCGGAAATACCGAATCAATAGACGTCTTTTTGAGAGAAGTCGTTATAAATGACGAAGTATCGTTTAATTGCAAACCCGTTGGAATTTTGACTTTAACTCCGGCGGATATAGGAAGAATAATCAAAGGAGTCCCAATAGTTGGAGATATTAGAAACTTGATTGGCGTTTTGAAAGAATTAAACGCTTCCGGAGAGTCTCCAAGTCAACTTGTTATGACTGAAAAAACTATGCCTGACAACGTAAAAAAATTTTTAGTAAAATACGTTCAAGATCACGGATTATTATTGATGCACGTTATTCACCAATATACGTTTAATACTGTTTCAGAATAAAGGGGATTTTATGAAAGTAAAATGTCCCTACTGCGGATGTATTTACAATATAACTCCGGAATTATTAAATGCTCCCATAGGAAATGAAAAGTTAGGATACGGGTGGTGGCTTAGATGTTACAAATGTCAAAAAAAGTGGTGGCTAAAGAATATAGACATAGCGGCTCAAATTGATACCCCGCTTATCGCGGATAAAAAAGCTAAAATTGAAAAGATATCAAGGCTTTCCAACAAGAAGTCGTTGAGTAATAGAAAGAAATCGCGCTGGGTTAAATACGCTTTGTTAATATTGGTTATTATTGTGGCTATTGGAGCGTATTATAAAAAAGATTTATTTTATGAATATATAACGAATAAAGCTAAACGCTTATCCGAAAGCATTATTCCCAAATTAACTATGAAGGACGTACGATATACTTTGACTCCTATGGAGGAAAATAACAAATACAGAGTAACCGTCAGCGGGGAAATTATAAACGAAGATAAGACTGTTGCCAAATTTAAAGGGATAGAGTTTTTTGTTTACGATTCTCAAAATAACGAAATAAAATCTTGGACTAAAAATTTCGATACGGATTTTGTGCTTTCAGGCGATGGTTTAGATTTTTCGAGCGAGGAGATTATTGAAAATCTAAATGGCAATATAAAAGTCGACGTCGCGATTTTGGGCGCTGGGTAATTATAGAGGCTTATCTCTAGAAATATATACAACCAATTTTTAACGGAAACGGATAGCAACGGGATCCTACACAGCTAAATCTCTCCTAACTTGGATATACAAAGCATTATATGTAGGAGTCGTAAGCTAATATTATTCTCATTCCAAAGAAAAATGTGTTGCTCTAGCCTCAGTTATCGTTTTAAGACGTCAATTCCTATAATGGTTGGCGATAAAGTTTGGATTGGGTATAATAAGCCTATTATGAAAATGCATGATTCAAAAATATTGAAATCAAAGAATTTTGACTATGTCGAAAAGTTAATTATAGCTCTCCATGGGTATGGATCTTGCGGAGAAGAATTTTACGACGCTACAAAAGTTTTTATACCTGATAATTTAAAAAACGCTATCTTCTTATTTCCAAACGGTCCTATTCCTTGCGATATAGGAATGGGTTATCAGTGGTTTCATCTCGAGGATATGTCTTATGAAGAATTAAGAGCGGGTCTTGAGCTTATCGCTCCAATTGTTTGTGAATATATTGGCAATATTTCTAAAGAATACGCGTGTAATAATATAAATTTAATTGGGTTTTCTCAAGGAGCCATAACGTGTTTTGAAATACTATACTACATTAGTATTTCGAAAATAATAGCTTACTCAGGACTTTTCGCAGCGCCTAAGAACAAAGATACATTTTCTAAAAATACAAGCGTTCTAATTATACATTCTAATGACGATATGGTCGTTCCTTATAAGAACGCCAAATTAGCACAAGAGAGCTTAGATATTCTTGGAATAAACTCCAAAATAATGACATGCAATAACATTGGACATTCTATTTCCGAAACGGGTTGGAAATCTGGATTCGATTTCCTAAATTAAATTTCTGATAAGAATACTGTTTTGTATATTTACTCCCTTAAAGAATAGAACTATAGTAAAGTTCTTTCGAAAGTAATTTTGGTAAATAAAAAGGAAAGTTACTTGGATCTTAATCTGACTCCGAAGGCTCCGCTTTGACCTAGCGAGTCTTTTATTTCAAAAAATCCTAAGATCATATGGGGATTCGAGTTTAACCAATTCTCTACGGCTTCTTTTAAAATGCCCCCTCCCTTTCCGCTTATTATTGCAATATTCTTTATGTTGTTTACAATACATTTTAGGCAAAAGTTTTCCAGAGTCGGAGTAATATTCCGCGTATATCCGTGAAGGTCAATAGTTGCCTCGCTTCTAAATTTGCGTCTTTCTAATTTGTTTAACATGCTTACGGATAAGTTTGTGTTTTTTCTTTTATCTGTTATGCAGCTCAGGGCCAAATCATAATTATCATTGTTATTAACTTTAGGTTTTTCAATATATTGGGGAGTTTGGCGCTTCGTATATATGTCCGGTTTTTTAAGTCTCTCTATAGATTTCGTATATTCTATCCAAATTTCAAGATCCGATTTCACTTTACGATCTGCCTCAAGGAAATAAAAGCGGTTGGCTAAATTACAAACAAAACCCAAATGTCAATTACTATGGCTGCTGTATTTCTACCCTGACCAGGTTTGCAATTAATCTTTGCCAATGACGCAAATAGCCAACCTTATATATCTTATAATATTTCCAATATGAAAAGCAAGTATTGACAACCGACAATAAATAGCTATAATAGAATTTATAGGAGATAGTTACGTTATATAAAAACATGATGAAATTTTTAAAGATTTTAATAGGGCTAGTTGTTTTTTTGCCAAATTGCTGTGCTGCATCTGTTCCGCAAGAAATAGCAATAAGAGATATTTTTAATAGAAGCATAACGGCAAAACAAAGAGAGAGGGCTGTTCCTTTTATCCAACCAAGATTTGTGATAAGCGGGTTACCTTTCGAAGAGACTTCAAGAAATACGCTTAAGGCCTTGCAAGATAGTTTTAACGACATTCCATTATCAAATGTTCCCGCCCCTATCTTTCGAGGCGGAGAGTATAATAATTTATTGACCCTGAAGGAGTTGTTTGGAATTTGGCTAAGCGCGTCTACTATTAACGTTAGACAGGATGTTGAAACTGCTTTAAGACGAGTAGAGTCAAATTATTCAGGGGTATTATCTCCATCGCAACAAGCCAATGTGCGACATGACGTTCCGTTATGGGTATCCGGCATGGGACTAGAACAAACTGTCCAAGGGGTCAAGAGAAATCGTCCAACGATTGAGGCTAATCATAAAGAGTTTTTGTTAAGAAGAGGAATTGATGAAGTTGCTAACCAGCTTATCGCGCCGGGGAACGAGACTAGATTAGAGCAGG
>JAITTR010000011.1 GCA_031286725.1 Holosporales bacterium
TCTGCTCAACGCGCGCAGCACTTTCACAGCCGCCCCTGCCGCCGCGTCTCCGGATACGGCGCCTTGTAGCGCGTTACCGAGCGCCATGTCTTGCGGGACGTACTCAGCTACCGCTCGGTTTCCTCCTCGCCCGTCCGACACCCGAGCCGCTGCAGCATTGCTAAAGTTCGTTCCTAACCCGCTTACGTTGTAGGCAACCGACATGGTGCCTTCGCTCAGGACTGCTGCTAGCAATGGCATTGATACTTGCCTACTCATATTTATAATTTCATCTTCTACTAAAGTGCAATGGGTAATGGGGATATGATCTTTAAAAATTGCTCGAATGAATCCTGCGTTATCCATTATTATTTTAGTGCCATTAGAAGCTGTTAATAATTTTACTTTCGGGGCAACATGAGAGTCATAAAAGCATATTCCGTCAATTAACTTGTATGGATTACCATCTATAATAGGAACAGCATTTTTACTACCCTGATAACGTCGCTGTATAAAGGTAGCAAACCTATCAATACCTCCTTTATACCTTTCCTGCATTCTTTGATACATGTCTCTTATGGGGGCATTTATTCTTTCTAAGTCGGGAGTACCTCCTACAAACTCTACATAACCATTTCTATCCCTAACTTCTAGACCTGAACAAATCAATTTTAATGCTTGACCAAAATTTATATCAAGTAAACGCATAGCCTTCATTGTTTTAGCAAGTATTCCTATATTAGTCCCATCCGCATAAGTTAAGAGTGGTTGGTTTCTCCAAGACTTAGCAGTTTTGGTAATTTCCAGCAATGACCTATATAACCTACTATTATCGCTAGTATCGTAGGGGTTAAATTCTACCGTCACACCGATTGTTGTTGGATGTTGTGCACATATATTTAATTTCTCTTCTGTAGTTATTATCCCATCCGTGTTATCTCCGTGGTAATCTAAGATGGAAAAAAATTCTGCTAAAACACTTTCTATAACATATATTTCAGATTTTTTATTAATTATTTCCTCTAAATTTCTAACATTAGTTTGATAAAAACCCATTTGGAAAAATAAGCCTTTAAAAAGAGAATTCACAGCACCACCACGATCATTACTAGCTAGCGGCTCACTTCCATAAGGAGCACAACCATCCCAAGTTTTTGCGTAATGATTCATTGGATCAAATAGTAAAGATCTAATAAAAGCCGACTGGTTCCCTTGCCACCCTGGATTACCAGAACGCATTATATCAGCAGCAAAACAATCTAATGGTCTTGTTATACGTTTAAGAGCCATTTTTTTGGAGAAGGTGGTACCGGTAAAGGAAGCAGCTTCGGTCAGCCCAAAAATCGCTTTAGTGGTTTCGGCGATTCTACTAATTAATGATTGTATTTCTCTTTTTAACTGAGTTCTTTTGTTCACAAGAGTTGGCACCGTGTTCAATATTGTAGTACGAGATCTTCTGTATTGGTCTTCGTTATCTGTATCAGACAGCGAACGCATTCCTGTGGAGCTTCTCAAATCAGCTATGCTTAAGCGAGAGAAAGTTTCGTTAATAAAACTTGTGGCTTGCATGGTTGTTTTTAGAATGTCAAAATCCTGCAATATAGCGTTATCGATTGTAACATTTTTTTGGCTCAACTCCATTCTTACTGTTCGAAAATTAGATTCTAGGAATTGTTGCGACGTAAAAGAAGAAGGTATACTGTGTACTGAGCGTCTCGGTACTGCGGAGCCCCGTGTGTTTGTAGACATAAATGTGCTAGCAGAAAAACTTTGGGAGGCGGTTAGATCACCGATAAATCCCCCCATACAAACGGATAATACACATGACATTAATAGAATTTTCTTACTTTTCATAGCTCTCCTTTATCTAAACTGTTAAAAATGTTCCTTTTCACTTATTTTAACGCCGATTTTATACTTTTGCAATATTAATTTTTGACAACCCTTTTATTTTTTTTGCTCATTTTATTATACTCTTACTTCATTAATCCTTATAATTCTTTTTAGAAATTACTGTTTATTTTTTACGACGGGAGATAAAATAGGCAAGAGTTAAGCAAATAAAAACTATAGTCATAAGCATTGTTGCAAAAGCGTTTATTTTGGGGTCTATTCCAAATCTCGCGTAAGAAAATATTCGCATTGGGAGCGTCACATTCCCTGGACTTGCGAGAAAACTCGCAATTACTAAATCGTCTAATGATAATGTAAACGCTAGCAACCAACCTGTCAAAATTGATTCTTTAATTATAGGGATTTTTATTTGTAGGAATATTGTTAAGGATTTTGCCCCAAGAGCCTTTGCGGCGTCTTCTATTGATTTGTCGAACATTAATAACTTTGCTCTTATTGTAACGCAAACGTAAGCGACGCTTGCCAAGATATGACCTATTGATACGATTATGCAGCCTCTTCCTTTTGGAAATCCAAACGCGGATTTCATAAATACAAAAAGCATTAATAGAGAAAATCCAATAATTATATCCGGTATAAATATTGGGATTATTGTTCCTCTATCTAATAAAGATTTTCCCCAAAAAGAGGATTTAGTCGCGGTGGAAATTGCCGCCAATAATCCGAGGAATACCGCTCCAGTAGCCGAGATTAAGGCTATTTTAAAACTGTTTAACGCTGCGTATAACAAATCTTTGTCTTCTAAAACGCTTAAAAAAACTTGGAAAGAAAATCCCTTCCATATTCCTGGAACTTCAGTATCGTTAAACGAATTTAAGATAACGAAAAATAGCGGAAGGTATAAAAAAGCATAGCCAAGTAAAAGAAACGATAAAGTCGTTTTTGATACTTTTCTCATATTTCATCCTCATCTTGAGCGGAGGATAAACTTGCTTTTATTCGAGCCCATGCTCGATTGAATTTCCTCTCAAACTTTAAATCTGTTTTGGTTTTTGCTGGAGCGCCTATAATTAGCTTTTTTAATAATTCTGGGTCTAATGGACATATATTATCGTTAACTTTTATTTTTTCGTCAAAATGTTTGGTAGCCTCCGGAATGTTCGTTAAAATTCCCAACGAGTTTGTTATTTTAGCTGCGACAGTTGAAGTCATCAAGTAGTTCAAAAACTTATGAGCATTTTTTTTGTTTTTAGATCCTTTGGGAATCGCCATGCAATCTATCCACAGAACGGGACATTCTTTTGGAAGTATGTACTTTATTTTTTTATTTATGCTCTCCCCGAGCATAATCGCTCTTGCCGCAATATCCGAAGACACGATAGCCACGCAAATCTCGCCGGATAATAAATCGTTTACTACCCCATCCGAAGCAAATTTCGTCACATATTTCCTTATTTGTTTCAAAGCGTTGAAACAGAGTTTTACGCTTTTTATATCTTTAAGTTTGGAATCTATTTTTAAGTAAGCTTTGATTTGAGGAAATATGTCTATCAATTCTTGTGGAAAGCTCACGCCGTATTCTTTAAGTTTTTTGACTTTCTCCTCGTTGAATAATATGTCGTAAGAATCTATTTTTTCATTGGGAAATATACGATCTATTATAGAGCTTTCAAAAACGATTCCAGTTGTTCCCCAAAATAAAGGAATTAAATAATTAGTATTTCCTCCTGTTTTTTTAAATTGATCCGTAATTATTCCTTCAATATTTTTAATATTCGGAAGTAAATCCAGTTCCAGATTTGTATAAACGCCCATTAAAACCTGACGAGCCGCGTATGGTATAAACGACGGGCAAATTATATCGTATTCGTTATTTGCCGCCAATAATTTCGCTTCTAATATATCGTTGTCGTCGCCTGTGTCATATATGACTTTTATTCCCGTTTCTTTTTCAAAATTTTTTATGACTTCTGGAGGTATTACTCTAAAAAGAGTATATACGCTTATTATTTCCCTATTTTCGCGACTTTCGCGGCGACTGTTTATTAGAAACATAAAAGAAATAGCGACAGATATAACAAAAAACCAAATAATATAAGGTTTTAATTTACTTGCCATCTATTTTTTCCTTTTCTCCGTCAACTTTTGCATACACCGTTCCAATATATAAGCTATCGCGCTTATTAAAGCAATACAAATAAGCGTATATCCTATGGAATTTCCGTCGACTAAAGCAAATAATGAAGATTTAGAAAAATCAGCTTGTCGTTGGGTTTGGATAGGAAACGAATTGTCAATTAGTTTGAAAATCTGTCTCGAAGCCATTAAAAAAACGACTATCGCCGAGATAGCGTTTATATAATACCTTTTTATATTATAGGTCAGCTTAACCCCAATAAACGACCCTAACCCCGCTCCGGCAAAAAGTATTATGACAAATACAATATCGCAACAATACCCGCTTTGCGAGTATATTATAGCCGTAATTGCGGTAATAACACAGCCAGAAAGAGCTGTTGTTCCATGAACGACAGGGCTTATTCTGCCAATGAGATACGTTATTATAGGAGCCATAAACAAGTTGTTTCCGCCGCCCAAAGACGCAACAAGCAATCCTGCAAGGAATCCTACAGAAATTGGTATGATTACGCTCATCTCGGTTCTTGATCTAAGAAAAACTCTGTGAAACGGAAGATACAACATCCACCTTCTCATCATAACGGTTGAAATATGTTTCTTTTTCATTCGGTTTTTCCATTCCTTTACGCTTTGGAATAATATAATAAATCCGAAAATAATAAGCGCTGATGCGTAAACATAAATAAATTTTGTTAAAACGGCATTAGAGCCGGACGAATACTTAATCAATAACCATTCGCAAACGCTTCCCAATCCTCCTCCGAATAAAATATAGGCCGCAAGTTGAAAATCTACGTCTCGTTTTCTGTTATAAGACAAAAAGTTAGTAAAATTTGTCCCAACGGCATGACAAAGCTGAGTAGAAACTGCAATCAAAGGAGGCACTCCCAACTCCATTAAAACCGGCGTTATAATAACTCCGCAACCTATGCATAAAAACCCAGAAGCGAAACCGCCAAAAAGACCTGTGGAAAAAATTAAAAACGGATCGAAAAATAGTCCGGTAATAGGGAAAAATAATCTTAACATTCGCGTTTAAAATTTGGACATGTAAAATAAATGATACCCTATAGCCATCGCTTTTTTGAAAGAAAAATCCTTTTGAATTTAACTAATGGAATGTTGCTCTAATACTTTTTTAACTTTATGATAAGTAACAGCGTCGTGAAATACAGAATATGAAACCGTAAGCATGACCTTAAAAATAATCTGTTTGTTTCTTGCTACAATTTATTCTGCGTTAGCATATAATAAATTTATAAATCATTATATATTTAATTGGATAGAAACAAATCCCAAAGTTGCGGAGGATTACTTACTAAATTCGCTTTCTAATCCGGAAGCTTCATATATATTGGGAACATTATATCTTGGAGGGTATAAAGGGTTTCCTCAAAGTTTGAAAAAAGCAGATTATTTTTTAACGATTTCCGCAAATCAAAATAATCCCGCCGCTATAAGTTCTATTGGAGACGGGTATTATTGCGGTGATATTCGCAAAAAAAACTTGAAAAAGGCATTAGAATATTATGAGAAAGCGGCCAGATTAGGATTTGGCCCAGCGCAATTCAACGCCGGCATAATATTGTTAAATACGGGAACCGCAGAGTCTGAATTAAGAATGGCGATATTTTGGCTAGACAAAGCTTCTAAAAATTTGGATGATTTAGGTAGAGTAACGATTTCTGCGAAAAAATATAAGCTATATG
>JAITTR010000007.1 GCA_031286725.1 Holosporales bacterium
AAGAATTAGAAATTAATTATGAAAATACGCTTCACAAACTATGGAGATTATAGAATAATGTAAACTTATAATTGCAATAACGCTCAATCAAAGATCTTTCAAGATTATAAAACGGGAAAATAAGAAGTATAGTTTTTAAAAAGCGCTTGACCTTCATGGTAATGCCCAGAGAAGAAACGACTAACGATAATCAAGTCGTTTCCCTATGGGTAACGTGAAATACTAGTTATTAAACTCCTAGGTTTCTTTCTAGCTCAGCCTCTAGTTGTTGAATAGCTGTAACTGTTTGTATTCTTTTATCCTCCGATATGAGATCGGCGTTATTTAAAATAACTCTAGCTTGCGTAATAAACGAGTCTATTATGCATTGGGATAGGGGTCTATCTATGCGATAAGCAATATTATAACACTCGGTTGCCGTCTCTCTTACTCTAGTTTCAAAAGAGCAAGGCCAAGGTTGAGCGTAAGTTAGCGGCAGTAGCTGAGCCTAACAATATACTAATAGCAGTAGCTTTTTTAATAAGATTTTTCATGACAGGTTACTCTAAAAATTAAGTTGGAAAAGCATGGTAGCAGATATATGAGCTAACTTCAATTTAAAACTCAAAATCCAAAAATAATATACCCAAAAACTTTGGACGATTCCCGAGCAATTTTAATGCCGAACCATTGATATACGGGTAAAAGGAACTACCTAGTACTAAAGAATATTTAATAAAAGACAATGGTTATGGATAAAGGAGTTTTTAGCTTCTTCTATAGAAGAAAATTAATACTGAGAATATCCAAACATCAAATTCAATAACTTTTAAAGTTTTTGAACATTAAAGAACATTCATACTCTTCGTCTATATCATAGCGCGTTCGGATTTAAAGAAAAGTTCTATTTTCTCAGCAAATTTGCTCATGAATTGGGGTTTTGGTAAAACTAATTTTTATAGCGAAGCTGGAAAATGGATTTCGCTAAAATCAAGGCTAAAATAATAAATTTGGCCTTTATTTTCAAAGGAATTCTATGGCACTATTAGGCTAGTTACTTAATAAATCTATTAAAATTAAGAAAGGAAATAATAATAATGTTTGCGATTTGCGATAATAATAAAACAGTTCACTTTATAGGAATAGGAGGAATTGGGGTAAGCGGAATTGCGGAAATTCTGCACTATTTAGGCTATATAGTTCAAGGAAGCGATAAGGCTCATTCCTCAAACATAGAGCGATTAGAAAAATTAGGAGTGAGGGTATTCGTTGGACACAATTTGAAACATGTCGAAAACGCGGACGTAGTCGTTTATTCGTCGGCTATAAAAAGCGATAACGTCGAGTTAGTTCGCGCTAGGGAACTAAAGATGCCTTGTCTTCAAAGGGCAGATATGTTGTCTCAGATCGTTCGATTTAAAAAATCTATAGTAACGGCTGGATCTCATGGCAAAACTACCGTAACCTCTATTTGCTCGGCTCTTCTAGAGATGGCGAATTTTGATCCGACAGTAGTTAACGGCGGCGTTATTAACTCGTATAAAACCAATGCGAGATTAGGCTCCGGGGAATGGGCAGTAGTAGAGTCTGACGAATCCGACGGGAGTTTCGTAAGATTTTTCCCTACGATTGGAATAATTACGAATATAGATAAAGAACATGTGCCTTATTATGGTTCGTTTGAAAATTTAAAAAATTCTTTTAAAGCGTTTTTAAACAATATTCCGTTTTATGGAGCTGGAATAGTTTGCGTCGACGATAAAAACGTTTGCGAAATTATAAACGATATGACGGACAGAAAAATAATTACATACTCTATAGAAAACGACTCTATGTTCAAAGCGACAAATATAAGAAAAACGCAAGAAGGAGCAATATTTGACGTTACTATTAATACGTCAAATAGAAAAGAAACCGTTAAAGATATTTCGATTCCTTTACTAGGAGATTACAATATAAGAAATTCATTGTCCGCGATTGCCGTGTCAGACGAGCTTGGCATAAGTGCCGAAATAGTTAAAGCTACGTTAGCGTCTTTTACTGGAGTTTGGAGAAGATTTACGAATGTTGGGACTATAAAAGAAATCCCGATAATCGACGACTATGCGCATCATCCAACCGAAATAAAGTCTCTTTTAGATTCCGCTCGTCAAAGATCGAAAGGAAAAATTATTATAATTCATCAACCGCACAGATTTACTAGATTGAATATTTTATTTGACGAATTTTGCGAATGTTTTGATAATGCCGATACCGTAATAATAACTTCCGTATATAAAGCCGACGATACGGAAACCGGGAAAATCGACGCGAAGGATCTATATAAGGCGTTAATAAAAAGGGGCAAAAAAGCTATTTTTGCGGAAAATATAGAATCATTGCAAAACGCTATTGCGGCTTTAATAAATCAAGGCGAAGTAACAAAAGAGGACCTAATAATATTTTCCGGAGCTGGCAGTATTTCGAAGTGGGCTCATGAAATTACGAAAAATTGGCAAACAACCTAAAATATATTAGGAGAACATATATGAAAAAATGGATCTTTATATTAGGAATTCTATGTTGTTCCGTATTATTTTTTCTTTCCGGAACTTTGATTGGCTATTCCGTCCGAGAGGATTGTAATTCTTCTAGTGTCAGAAAAAATGAAAAGAAAAAAAGAATACCGTCCGCAATAATTGGAGGCTTGTTAAGCCCGCTCGTCGATAGAGTAGTCGATAACAGAATAGCTAGAATACAATCGAGACTCCGAACTCCTAGTCAACCGGCAATTGAAAAAGCAAACGGGTATAGGTAGAATTTTCTCAAAATTATGTTAATTTCGTCTATAAAAGAGCTTTGTTGCGATAAGTATATTGGCTCCAAGAGGGCTCTGTGTATAGATTATGGAAATAAGCGAATAGGGCTAGCTATTTCGGATATAGATTGGCTCATAGCTTCTCCGTTGAAAGTTTTAAAGAGCTGCGGAGTTTTTGCGGAGCTTTTTAAAATAATAAAAGAAAACTCGATAGGGCTTATAGTTATTGGAATGCCTAAGGCGTTAAATGGCGGAATTGATGGAAAACAGCTAGAGAAGGTAAAAAAGTTTGCAGATAAATTAATAGAATTAAGCGAAGAAAATTCTTTAAATATAGACGTTTTATATTGGGACGAAAGATTGAGTACAAACGCAGCCGATAGAATATTACGAGAGTTGGATATTAAGCGAAATAAATATAAACAGAACATAGATAAAATTGCGGCAAGTTTTATATTGCAAGGAGTTTTAGATTACGTTTGCTATAAAAGTTTGAAATATACATAATTTACGGTATAATCAAAAGCAATAGAGTTAACATTTTTTACGGAACTAAAGTTTATGTTCCGAGTATTTTTAAGGTGATTATGAACGTAAAGCAATCAAACGAAAATAACTTTGCCGCTATGTTGGACGAGTCTTTAGAAGGAAAAGAATCTTTAGAAGGAAAAGTTGTAATAGGAACTGTTGTTGGAATAAAGAGCGACAAAGCCGTTATAGACGTTGGATTAAAATCGGAAGGAAGATTGTTTTTAGAAGATATTAAAACATTAAAAGGTTCCGACGAAGTAAAGATAGGGGATAAGATAGAGGTTTTTGTCGAGAAATTTGAAGACAGAAACGGCGAGCCGATTTTAAGCATTGAAAAAGCCAAGACAGAAACAATATGGAAAGAGCTTGAAAAGCATATGGAGGACGGTTCTACTATTGAAGGAATGATTACTGGAAGAACAAAAGGAGGGTTTTCCGTTGATATAAACGGAACTATCGCATTCTTACCGGGAAGTCAAGTTGATTTACGTATTATAAGAGACATAACTCCTCTTTTGAATTTAAAACAACCGTTTAAACTTTTAAAAATGGATAAAGCCAAAAACAACATAGTCGTTTCCAGAAGAGCTGTTTTAGAAGTGTCAAGATCCGAGGCAAAAGCCGAAGCTTTAGCTTCTCTTCAAGAAGGAATGATTATGCCAGGGATTGTCAAGAATATAACGGATTATGGGGCTTTTGTCGATATCGGCGGAGTTGACGGATTGCTTCACGTTACGGATATGTCTTGGAAAAGAATCTTTTCTCCGGCAGAATTCGTGAAGGTTGGCGATAACGTTCAAGTTCAGGTTATTAAGTTTAGCAAAGAAACAGGCAGAATTTCTCTCGGTATGAAACAACTTGAAAAAATGCCTTGGGAAGGAATCGAAAACAGATATATAGTCGGAGAGAAATATAAAGGGAAGGTCGTTAATATAACGGACTATGGTCTTTTTGTAGAGCTTGAGGATTGCATAGAGGGCATGGCCTATATGACTGAGCTGAGTTGGACAAAAAAGAATGCGATCCCAAGCAGAATAGCGAGCGTTGGCGACGAAGTAGAAGTTATGGTTTTGGACGTAAACCTTGCAAAGAGAAAAATCAGCTTAGGCTTAAAACAGTGCCAAGAAAATCCTTGGAAGAAATTTTCTGAACAATACTCCGTCGGCTCTAAACTAGAAGGAATAGTAAAAAATATAACCGAATTTGGAATTTTTGTCGGAGTTAACGACGATATTGACGGAATGGTTCATATGTCGGACGTTTCATGGAATCCAGATAATCTTGACGGAGTTTTGAAAGATATACAAAAAGGACAAAAAATAGAAGTTGTCGTTCTTGCAGTAGATCCTGGCAAAGAAAGAATCAGTCTAAGCATAAAACAGGTTAAGGACGATCCGTATGTCGCGGCCTCAAAGAATACGAAAAAAGGAGACATTGTCGTTGCCGAAATAACTGGTATTCAAGGAGCTGGACTTGACGTAAAGCTAGAAAATGGGCTTTTGGGGTTTATAAAGAAGGGAGATCTTTCTGGAGACAGAGCCCGTCAGCGAACCGAAAATTTTGCTATCAAAGAAAAAGTAGAAGCTATGGTTCTTGGCCTTGATAAAACGACAAGAAAAGTTAACTTGTCAATAAAAGCTCTTGAGCTTCAAAGAGACAACGAAGCCGTAAAACAATTCGGCTCGACCGATAGCGGAGCAAGACTAGGCGATATTCTTGGCGACGCTTTCAAGCAAAAGGAGGAGAAAAAATAATTTTAATGATATCTGTCGAGTCGTTTTTTGGAACGTTTGCTTTAATAACGTCTATCATAGGATTGTTGCCTCAAATATATAAAGCTTATAAAACAAAGTCCACGACCGACGTTTCAATGTTAATGCTTATTAATTACTCTATTTGTTCTATTTCTTGGATAATTTACGGAATATGCTTAAATTCGATTTTTGTCGTTTGGAGCAATATTCCGATATTAATAACGTGTTGCGTTTCTGTTATTCAAAAATATATCTATGATAAAAGAAATATTAAAGAAAAATTATAAATCTATTTTATGTTTAGACGGAGATCTTCCGAATTATAGTTTTTTCAAAACTTTAAATCTTCCCATAATCGCCGCAGACGGAGTGGCGAATTATTTGATAAATATTGATATAGAGCCGGATATTATTATCGGCGATCTGGATGGTATTGATAGGGACTTGCTAAAAGGAAGAAAATTTATAGAAATAAAAGATCAGAACGCTTCAGATTTTGAAAAGTCTATAGACTATATAAAAGACAACAATCTATTCCCTAGCGTGATTTTAGGAATAAACGGCGGATATATAGATCACGTCTTAAATAACATAAATATATTTTCCGATATTGATGCAGTATTTTATAGCGACGATATTATAGGTTTTGTTTTAAAAGGAAAAAATAAGTTTAACCTTCCCATAGGAGCTAAAATTTCTATCTTCGGCCTACCAAATTGCATAATTTCAACAACGGGCTTGAAGTGGGAGTTAAAAAATGCCGAGCTAACTTTCCCGGGGAAAGCTTCTTGTTCTAACAGAGCCGTCGCCCAAGAAGTTATAATAAATATTATTTTTGGTAAAGCTCTTATATTCGTTTATACGAAAATAATAAAAGACGCCGGAATTTTGTAATTCAATAAAAATATACTTCCTGTTAATTCTTTTTTAATTTTTACTTGGTATCCTAAATTTGAAAAGTGTTGTTAAAGTATAATTTTGTAAGGAGGTTTCAAAATGAAAAAAACGTTATTATTAACAAGTCTAGCGGCAATATTAACTTCGGCTCAATCTTTTGCGTCTAGTGACGCTCGGCGTTCTGGGTTAGACGAAATTAGAGGAACGATTAATATTGCGGGGGGCGGAACCGTGGCCGTGAATCGTCCTCTCTTTCTTCAATCAACGGCTATGATCTTAAACCATGGCTCTGTAGAAGGGACAGGATCAATATCTGGCGAAGAGGGAGCTCAAATTATAAATTCCATTGGGTTTCCTAAAATGGCTGAACGTAGAAGCGCTTTTGCTGCTGTTGCCAATCCTTTGGAGAGCGGACATAGTTATCGTGAACCCAAACCTGCGAATATAGAGCCAAAACTTGTTGAAGATATAAACGAGTTAGAAATAATTCAGGAGAACACGATAAATAAAAATACTGATGGTATAGATAAGGCAAAAGAAGTTTTTGTTTTAGTTGATGATGGTAAATCATTTCTTCCTGAAAATGAAAATTACGCGCTTGAGGGAGAATCCCGGGAGCCTTTATCGGTTAAGGTGAATTTCGCTAATACGATTAATTCCGATTTTAAAGGAACGCCTCATGGATTAACGCTTACAAAGCGTGTTAGACTCGCTGGAGACAACAGTAATTTAACCAAAGGAAATTTTATAGTTGGCAATGGAGAAACGGAAACTAATGTAACAATTGGCGCTCCGTCGGCTATGCCTGGAACTGAAGCAATAGTAAAGCCAAATGCTCTTTTAACTCTTGATGCGAAAAGGGAGGTTGAGTTAACAAAAAAATTGACGCTTGAAGGGAGCGGGAAATTATGTATTCCTGAAGAGGAAACTCTAGTTATCCCCGCTGGAGTTACTTTAGAGTTTGGCGCTTTTGATGGACCTGTAACTCCTATTTCGTCTGGCAGTAGCGCAGAATACAAACATTCTATGGGTAATATAAAAGGGAAGAGTAACGAAGTTTTAAGCGCGATTAGTGGGAAAAATACTTATCCATTTACAATAAATGGATCAGCGTCTAAAACGACGTATAATTTGTTTATAGAGGAAATAAAAGGCAGTAGTTATGAAATCTATACTGATTTACCTGATTTATCTGGCGTGAAACTTATTGCGAAAAAAGAAGGCGATAAATTTGGTGTGTATAGAACCTTAAAAACTAGAAAAGATCGAGCCCAAAGTTTATTTAAATTGTTTGAAAAAGCTTTAGAGCACGATAAGAAATGTGAATTGGAGCATGAGTAATAGAATTTAGGCGGACTTTCCATTTCGTCAACATACCTTGAGAAAGCCACTTGCTTTCTCAAGGTATGTTAATCTTCTAACCCTATCTTTTGGTTGTTATATAAATTGCTCGCCAGTTTAATTTATACGTTCCGCGAGCAGATTGAAAGCAAACCAAACATAAATTTCATACTATTAATATATTAAAACCCCACACGCTTTCCTTTTGGAACGAAAAAAAGAGAGCAATTTACGAAGCGTCTTGTCAAGGGCAAAGAGCGTAGCGTCCCTTGACAACTCGAGCGAAGTAAATTGGTATAATTGAGTGATACCAAAAGGAAAAGCTCTAGTCTTTTTCTAGATGGAAATTTGAGTAAAACTCAATCTTTTGGTTGATTTTTGCTCTCTATAATTTGTTAAAACTTTTTTTGGATAAAAATATTCCACGTGGAACATTTTGTGATTTCCGTTCAAAAGGCAGGAAAATCAAACATTTTAAATAACTAAAATGCCGATTT
>JAITTR010000024.1 GCA_031286725.1 Holosporales bacterium
ATCGGAGGAGACCCCCAAGAACTGCTTAGAGCTCTCCGAGGTTTGCTACAAGGGGCACAACAGCAGCCGCAAGCAGGAGTTGCTCCAGCAGCTCCTCATCCTCAGCACGCACCCGCTTCGTGTGTAGCAGCGCTACCACACCCAGCTCCTGGTGTGAGGGGCACCAGATTTACACTCAGACTCGATGGGCCACTCGGGGGTACCATATCCATTGATGCACGCCTCTGATGCATTCATGGCTAGCAGAGTTTAATAATAAAGCTGTGGAAACTAGCGTTGATATTTTTCTTTGAAATGCTTGAGTTTAAATTGCGGTTGGGAAATGCCCCCAACCGCTTCTTTTTTAGTTGAAACTGTAATAGAATTTCTACTTAATTTCGACCTCTTTTATTTTCTTATCGCTAAGGATTTTTATTATTATATTTCCTGATGTTCGGTTTATTAGATTTTCGAAAGTTTTGGTATCGGTTACGATTTCGTCGTTTAATAAAATAATAATATCTCCGGCTTTTAGGCCTGCGGCTTCTGATTTCGAACCTTTTGTTATCGATTCTATCTCTACTCCTAAAATCTGGCTACTAGTCGCGCTAATTTTCAACGCCTTAAGATCCTCGTTTTTTATACCGAACGCAAAAATCGGCTTCTTTAAGTCTTTCGCCCCAATTCCAATATTTTCAAGATCATCTTCAAACAAATACGGAAGATTTATTCCCGCCGCTTTGATACAATGTTTCAGTTCGAAAACTGGTATTGCGCATTCGAGCGGAGTTGAGAAATCACAGTATTTACAATAAACTATTCCAACCAATCCGCCGTTTGCGTTTAATAACGGCCCGCCGCATGTTTCTGGAATAAAGGCGTTTCCGGCATGCAGCCCTCTGGCAATAAGTATTGGAATTCCTGAGCTATTTCTATATTCGATTCCGTCTATATAAGAGAAAAATACTTCAAAATTATTGCTTGCAATTCCCGGCTTTTGAAACGTTATAAATTCGCTAGCTTTTGCTTTTCCAATAACTCCTAAAGTTTTCTTAATGATTTTTTTAGGATTGTTAACGAAATCCAAGTCGGAACCGAGCGTTATAAATTTTAATTTTTCCCTAGGCTTAATTTGCAAAAAAGCCAAATTTCGTTTTGGAAACGATTTTATTACCTTAGCTTTATAATCGTTTTTCGTAAGTTTTAATTTCTCGTTATCGCAATGCTCTCTAAGTTCGCTGTTTATAGAAACAATTATTTCGGAAGAGTTTTGTATCGCCTCGTATGGAACGACTATTATTCCATTTTCCGAAAGGACTATACCGTTTATGACCCCCACATAGTAATGATGTCTTTTTAATCTGGGTCTTATCGCTGAATTATAAATTTTATGATCTTCTTTAGCGAAAGAGCTGAACGTATAAACTAAAACTACGGCCTCCGAGTTTTCTTTTATAACTTCAAGAATTTGATCTGTCTCGTTATTATTAGCCGCGTGTTCGCTAAAAACGTATTGAGAATTTAAATGACAAATCCCAATTATGAAGGCGAGCAATAATCCGAATCGCATTACAAATTCTCCTTATAAAACTATCCTGCTCGAGCCGGAAGATTCGCGACTAGCCTTATCGAGGCGGTAAGCTCTTCCATCTGAAAATGCGGTCTTAGATATATAACGGATCTATAAGCTCCGGGCGACCCGGGAATATCATAAACGTCTATCCTGCCTTCTCTTAAAGGATATTTTGCCTTTACGCTGGCGGGAGCGTCGTCGTTTAACAGAACGTAGCCTGAAAGCCATGCGTTTAAATAATTTTCCACGTTTTCTTTCGTTAAAAAGCTCCCAACCTTATCTCTCATGATAACCTTTATATAATGAGCAAATCTCGACGCCGCGAGAAGATAAGTTATCCTAGCGGAAATAGAAGCGTTTGCGTTTGCGTCGTCAAGATTGTAAATCTTGGGCTTTTGAGTTGTTTGCGCACCAAAAAACACAGCGTAATCCGCTCCCTTGCAATAGCACACGGAAATGAATCCGAGTTCGCTCAATTCTTTTTCTCTTCTATCCGTCAAAGCGACTTCCGTCGGGCATTTTACCGTGGTGTCTCCCTCTAAGGTTTTGAAAATGTAAGTCGGCAATCCCTCGACGACTCCTCCTCCTTCAACGCCTCTAATAGCCGCCGTCCAACTATATAAAGCGAATGCGTTCGTAATTCTTTGAGCCAGAACATAAGCAGGATTTCCCCAGCAAAATTTCAATGCGTCTCCGACGCCCACATTTTCCGTAAAATTAAATTCAGCCACCGGAAGAGTGTTCGGCCCATATGGCAATCTCACCAAAATCCTGGGCAAGCATAAAGTCACGTATCTAGAATCCTCAGAATTTCGAAATGAATTCCATTTTATATAATCCGGAGATTCGAAAATCTTTGCCAAATCCCTCGGCAGCGGCATTTCCTCAAACGAATCTAAATTGAAAAACAAAGGAGAAATTGAAGAAATAAACGGCGTATGCGCCGCCGCGGCGAGCCCGGACATTTGTTCTAAAAATTGAATATCCTGCGGATGATTAGTAAACGCAAAATCGCCAACCAAACAAGAATAAGGAGCTCCGCCAAACGTCCCGTATTCCTCTTCGTAAATCTTTTTAAATAAATCGCTTTGGTCAAATTCTATTGCCTTGGTTAAATCATCCCTCAAATCTTTTAGAGACGAATTTAAAACCCTGATTTTTAATTTAGAGCTGGTCTCAGTATTCAGCACGAAGTAATACAATCCTCTCCATGCTCCTTCTAATTTTTGAAAGTCGGGATGATGAAGAATCTCGTTAATTTGATTGGTCAAGAGTTCGTCTATTTCGGCTATTCTTCCTATTAAAAAAGAAACTATGCTTGAATCTTTAGGCGCTTCTTTTAAATCTTGAATTTCATTAACAAACTCGCTCAAAAGCTCTATAGCGTTTTCTTCATGCTCAGGATATCTAGCCATTTTCCTTTCATGAAACAAAATATCGAGGATACTCGATTCTTCGGGTATTATAATTACTTCGTTAATCATATCTTTCTCCCATTTTCAATCACTCCTCCGGTTTATTTTCCTCAGGAGACTCAGCAGAAGGATGCTTTTTCGCCTTTTCTCCTACCGTTCTGTCGTCTAACTCTTTTTTCAACTTTTGCAAATTATCGTTATTTTTCATTATTTGAGTCAGTAAGGCTTCAAGTTGATCGTTTCCATCCATTTTGGCTATAAGATTTTTAAGGTTATTTCTCTTTTTATAAAGCCTAGCTAAAGACGGAATATTTTTGGCGATATTCTGGGGCTCTAAGTCGGCCATACTTTTAAACAGCAGTTCAACGCTAATTTCGGGGTTCTCGTCGGATAATCTATTTTGAACTCTTATAACCAACCTAGGGTTAATAATTCCCATAACTTCCAAAAAGTTGTCTCGGTCGATCTCGACGAATTTTCGGTTTTTCATCTTCGGCAAAGGATTCTCCGGATTTCCCGAAAGATCCGCCAATACGCCGACAATAAACGGTAATTCCTTCTTTTCTATTGCGCTTCCTACCTCTACGTCGTACGTTATATGAACCCTAGGTTTTCTAATTCTGTCTAATGTGTGTTGCCTGCTTTCCGCCATAAAACTTTCCTCAATAATCCCATAATCTTAAAAAGAAGACGCTATACGTCTATTTTTGCCGTTATATTTATAGATTAAAACAAAAGAAGTTAAAATTTGGTTAATTTCCGCTAAAATTTTTGAAAAAATCCCCATCTGATATTATTCTTCGGGTTTTGACAAAATTCTTTATTATCACGCAACGGAATTTTTCTAAAATGGCTCGTTATCCAGGGGCGAATATGGTATAGGGAAAATTATACCATATCCGCCCAAAAGATTTGTCAAGGTCCGCTCGCTTTGCTCGCTCTCCACCTTGACAAATCGATACTCGCCCTCCATTTTCCATTTAAAACCCTTAATAACATATTTTTCCTTTTGGAACGAAAAAACAAAAGATCAATTTACGAAGCGTCTTGTCAAGGGCAAAGAGCGAACGAAGAGAGCGTCCCTTGACAACTCGAGCGGAGTAAATTGATATAATGGAGTTCCCCCAAAAGGAAAAGTATGATTTATGCAAGATTTTTATTTCGAGCATAAATAATAAAATAAAAGAATTTTCTTGGCTTTATGATAGCTATAAACATAAAGTTACATTTTACTCAGCGATTAAGCAAAAGATTCCTTCGCGTTTGAGGCAAGCGGAAACTTTCATAATTTCTAATCCAGTAAGCCTTACCCCTCCCATGGAATCAGATAGCTTCGACTAGATTTCAAAAGAGCTTTATTTTCTAAGAAGTTCGAATAACATTCTTATATTGCTATGATGAGCGCATAACAAAAATATAAAAACTATACTAGAGAACAAAGCCAAATTTATAGAAGAATAACCTCCCCAAAACCTAAAAGCGGAAATTAAAGTGAACGATAAACAAAACGACAAAGAAGCTATGGAGGAAACTTTTACAAACTTTACGACGATTCCCCAAACTATCGCGGAAATTAAAGCCGTGAATGGGGATAACGTTAAAAAAATTCCGGCGGAAGTCGCTACGCCTTTCCCTCCTTTAAATTTTAGCCAGATGGGATATACGTGCCCGACTAAGCAAAAAAAAGAAGAAATATATAGAGCCAATTCATCGGAAAATATAAAAACAAAAACGGAAAATGCAAATCCTTTAAAGACGTCAAATAATAACGTCATAATCGCAAGTTTTTTATTTCCAGTTCTTAAAACGTTTGTGGCTCCTGTGCTATTTGACCCGAAATTCCTCAAATCTATTCCCTTTACGACTTTTGTCAATAAAAAGCCTGACGGAATCGAGCCAACTAAATATCCCAAAATGCATAAAAATAATAAATTCATTTTCAACCTTATTTTTTCATAATTTCCTTGAATATTACGAAAGTTCGCGATAAAAGTCTATTATATTTATCCTAAGCTCCAGAGCAAAACATCCAGGACGCTTAGCTTTAGAACTCTTTTTGAAATAATGAAAGGGAGGCGACTTGGGGCGGGCGGGTGGCCAGCGAAGCTGGCGAGTCGCCTCCCTTTTAAAATTAATTTTCCTCAGCATTTCAAGCTTTTTTGAAGATTATTTTACAAATATCGGAGGTTAATGTTTCTTTTCTTATCTCAATAGATTTATATATCACGCTTTCGGAAAACGATATCGATACTTTTCCGTTTGAAATATCATCTTGAAGAGTCGAAAGATTTTCCAATTTTATTTCAGCCGCGGGAAGTATAGAACTTGAAGTTAATATTTCCTTTGAGGATATTATATTTATGTATTCCTTTCCATAAACGTCAGTCCCGACAAAAAACATATATTGTTGAATATCCGAAATTGGAATTCCTTTATAATAACTTCCAGCAAAGAAATGAGCATTTGATTTGAAATGAGCAATATCAGTTATCCCTAACTCCTCGTCTATAAGGCTTTCTATCTCTATGGAATTCGTTTGAGTCATAAAGTTTTTAGTAAAAATCTTACAGTGTTCTATTATAAAATCTAGCCATTCCCTAGGAATATTACCCTCCAAGCCGTTCAATAATATATTCCGGCATTCGATATCAATATGAGATACAAATCCTTTCATATTAATATTTTCTCCGGAATATATCTTAAAATTCATTTCGCTTTCGGCTCCGGAATCTGGATCTAATTTATATTTGGAACTAACGCTTATATTTTTAAACTCCATTCTTGGAATCAAGGAGCAAAGGCACGAAATATATTCTGGGGAATTTTCGTCTCCAAAGAATATATTTTCGTTCTTTTCGCTATTCCCAATTGTTATGTCGGAATTTTCTTTGTCTATGTCGGTATACCCGGCAATAAACGGATCGCTAAAAAATTTAGCTTTTGGAAAATTGTTTCTTTTCATGATTATCTCCTTTCCTGCATCGCGGCAATAATTTTTAATATTTTTAGTTCGGCTGATTAGACGCGCAGTTTTAAGCGTCTAATAAAAGTAAAACATAATCTTTTGCGTTATATCAAGCAAAAATTTTGTCCCTTAAAATTTTAAATAAATTTTTAATTAAGAGACATCAATTGATAAATTGTAGGCACATTAAAAATATCCCTCATTTTAATGTTTTAATTTTGATACGCCAGATGATAAATCATATCGCAAATTGGCCGAAGATTTTTTAGCCTTAAATATAACGGATTGATATGCCTAGTATAATTTCAAGATCGGGGGGTACTATATATCCCCAAATATCATTTTATAATCTATATAGGAGTTCCATGACATTTAGCGCCGGTAAAACTTACGTTTAATAGCTCGTTTTTAATTACTAATAAATACCTTAATTTTGACACATTTTTTCTTTATGACTTATTGGTCGGGAAGAGAGGATTCGAACCTCCGGCCCACTGCTCCCAAGGCAGTTGCGCTAACCAGGCTGCGCTACTTCCCGAACCGGATATTTATATATTATCAAAGCCCAAAAATATATCAAGCAAAATTAACCTCATAATCAGTAGGAACAGAAAGCGGATATTAGATTACAAGCTACACAATGCCAATAATTACTCAACGAATATATCATAATTAGCTCTTGGATTCCATAAAGACCATTCGATTAAGCCAACATCATAAACGGCTTTTATTTGTTCGTTTATCTGTTTTTTCGTATATTTTTGATACGCTCTCGCTTGAAGCCAAGATGCGGTAAAGGCTTGTGCCCAAGGTCTTATAATAGCCTTAGCGCCACTACTTTTGGAACTTTCAATAGCTTTTTTCATAGAGTTGTACACGATTTGATATGGGGCAAGATCAGGATATTTTGTTCCCAAAGAGCCAATTGGCCAATGGGACGGATATATCATTGGACAAATATAATCTACCTTTTTCGCCAAAGATATATAATCCTGGCCTAAGTTTGCGGAACTGATTTTCGTGTCATTGCCCAAAGTTTCAGGAATTATGCAACCAAACGCGTCTACGGAAACTTTTACTCCCAAAGGATGGAGCTCCTTTATTGCGTAATCAAAGAATTGATTAATAATTTCTATTTTAGAGACAGTCTTTGCCAAATTTCCAAGAACTATATTTTCATTTTTATATGGAGAAAATCTAACATAATCAAATTGTATTTCGTCGAATCCAATTTCCGCCGCTTTTTTCGCTATATTGACAATATACTCCCAAGATCTTTTGTCGTATGGATTAAGCCAAATCGAACCTTCCTT
>JAITTR010000055.1 GCA_031286725.1 Holosporales bacterium
TTTTTGTCCCCTAAAATTTTAGATAAATTTCACACAGTGGGCGGATATGGTACTTTTCAAGTATACCATATCCGCCCTGAAGATTTGTCAAGGTTCGCTTCGCTCTCCACCTTGACAAATCGATGGTTGTATAAACTTTTAAGTTCCTTTGGAGTGAATTGTACCAATTTACTGCACTGTAGTTGGCAAGAAGCGCTCGGATGTCGCCTTGAGTATAATTTTTATTCCGTATGTTTCTCATATAAGCGGTTGCCAAGGGCTCCAATTTTCCAAAGGCATATTCCCATGCATGCGTATAAGACGGCTTTTGTTGCGCTCCGTTTGAAAATAAGCTCCGCCTGTCTATTGTTATTACAAGGTTTTCCAAGCCTTTATTCATATTTACGTAGATAAATGGGCTATCTTCTTTAGGCGAACGCTTCAGTTTAATAACACTGTTCACATAGTACGTATGATAAATACCACCTAATCAGGTTTTCTTTAAAATGGAGCAATACATAAAAGGGAAGGGTAGATGGACAAAAGAATACTTTACCGTAACAGTAGTAAAGTAAGGATTTTAAAATATCGGGGTTCTAACATTATGTTTTAATCTGCTTTACAAGCATTATTCGGTACTCGTAGCTTTAGCCGGGAGGGTATTTAGCTAATAATAGCAACTAAAATATATAAAAATTCCTTGTTAGGCGGGGTAACAAGGAATAAAAATGATATTTTAAGCGACTTTTAAATTCTTTCTTTTTCCAGAACTGCCAAGACCTGTAGTCTTTGCAATATCGCTACGTCTTTTCGCGTAATCTGGAGCTACGACAGGATAATCCGCAGGCAATCCCCATCTTTCTTTGTATTGCTCGATCGACATATTGTAAACGGTATTCAAATGTCTTTTCAGCATTTGCAATTTTTTCCCGTCTTCTAGACAAATAATATAATCGTTTTGAATTGAATCTTCAATTGCGACCGCAGGAGTTAAAGCTGGCCTACGACGCAAATTGTTTGCTTCTCGGCTAATTTCCGCGACGGCGGCGAATATCTTTTTAAGGGTTATGGAAAGGTCGTCAATCAAAACCTCGTGATTGGCTAAATAAGCGGAAGCTATTTCCGTCGTATAAGCCATCACTTCTTGCGACGTTAAATTCTCGGACATTAATTTCTCCGTATCTTAAAATTAAAATGAACATACTAAATTTTTATTATACTTTCCATTTTAATGCAACAAAAATTTATACAATAATGATCTTTTTGTTATTGCGTTGCAAATAAATGACAATATAACTCGTTAATATTGGGCATTTATATTGAGAAGCAATAAAAATTCGAATATTATCCTTTTTATATAAAGTTCTTCTTAGAAAATCTTTAATTAAGATATACTATCGCTTTTACGTATGTTTTCATTTTAAGTTGTTCGTTATGATTTTAACTATTTGTTAACTTTTTTCTTGATTAATCGTTAATAATGTAAGATCATTAATATAGAAAAGCGTTTCGTTAATTGTTTTATGGCTTTTTATTCAATTGGAAGAAATGAAATACTGTTATTGCTTGAAAAAGAACATCAGTTGAAAAGTAAAATAAAAACTGAAGTTGATTCTCCCGGGGTAGTTAGTAATTTTCAGACTATTTTGATGAAAAAAGAACTTGAAAAAATTCACACGAAATTGAAAATTTTAGGATATCGATCGTCTGACGACGGAGACGTTGCATAAATTTATTATATAAGTAAGCATATGGGAGGAAAACGGCTCGAAGACAGCTTATAAACTCATCGAGTTTCTATTTGGAGCGAAAAATAAAGATTAATGAAGCGATTTGTCAAGGTGGAGAGCGAAGCGGACCTTGACAAATCTTCAGGGCGGATATGGTATAATTGAGAATACCGTATCCGCCCCCGCGTATTCAAAGATAGATTGTTAAAATTTAGAAAAACGTTATAATCAAATTATCTTAATCAAAAAGGTTTAATTGCTTTATGCTCTCGAGAGAATGTTTTACTAACTCCAAATCTTGGCCTTTTGAAGAGGCTAAGAAGATAATTTCCAGGCTAAACAATAAAGAAGAAACTCGCAAGGATACCGTTTTGTTACAAACGGGTTACGGACCTTCCGGACTTCCTCATATAGGCACTTTTGGAGAAGTGTTAAGAACGACTATTGTTATGAATGCTTTTAAACTTTTGACTGGAATATCGGCTAAAATCTTCGTGTTTTCAGACGATATGGACGGGCTTAGAAAAGTCCCGACTAATGTTCCCAATCAAGAAATTCTTCAGAAAAATTTAGAAAAACCTCTAACTTCAGTCCCGGATCCTTTTGGCAAGTACGAAAGTTTTGCTCATCACAATAACGCAATGCTTAGAAGGTTTCTTGATTCGTTCAATTTTGAATATGAATTTAAAAGCTCGACGGAATTATATAAATCAGGAGCGTTTAACGAAAGCTTATATAAGATTTTGGAACATTATGATGAAATTATGAATATCATGCTTCCGTCTCTTCGAGAGGAAAGACAGAAGACATATAGTCCATTTTTACCTATTTGTTCAAGAACTGGAAAAGTTTTGCAAGTTCCTATCAAGAAAATAAGCCTAGACGACAAATCCATAATCTATAAAGATCCGGAAACAAATGAACTCATTGAAGTTTCCGTGTTAAATGGAAACTGTAAATTGCAATGGAAAGCCGATTGGGGAATGAGATGGGCTGCTTTGGGTATAGATTATGAAATGAACGGAAAGGATCTTATAGATTCATTTAAATTATCTTCGAAAATCTGCGAGACAATAGGGGAGCTGCCTCCAGAGAATTTAACTTATGAGCTATTTTTAGACAACGAAGGAAGGAAGATTTCGAAATCAAAAGGAAACGGACTTTCCATGGAGGATTGGCTAAAATATGCCCCGGCGGAAAGTTTGTCTTATTATATGTTTCAATCTCCCAAAAGAGCGAAAAAGCTATATTTTGACGTAATTCCAAACGCTATGGACGAATATATAGATTCTTTAGAGAAATATCAAACGGAACCAAAAGAAAAACAAATAGACAATCCCGTTTTTCATATTCATAATGGAGCTCCGCCACATTACGAATGGCGCTTGAAATTCTCCGTAATGTTAAATTTAGTTCAGGCTTGCAGCTGTTCAGACGAAGAAGTTCTAATGAGCTTCGCTAAAAAATACGTAGGACGAAACTGTTCGAAAAATACTTTGGAATTCATCCGAAAAATGGCAAGATTTGCGATTTCTTATTACAACGATTTTATTGCTGAGACGAGAATTCCTGCGGTTCCAAACGAAAAACAAAAATCGGAATTGCGGGAGTTAAAAAACGTTCTTTTAAAAACAAATGAAAACTCAACTCCCGAGGATCTACAAACAATTGTTTTCGAAGTCGGAAAACAATTTTATGCAGCAAATTTGAGGGAATGGTTTAAACTTTTGTACAGCGTTTTTTTCGGAACGGACAACGGACCAAAGATGGGCTCTTTTATTTCGTTATACGGAATTGAAAATATGGTTAATTTAATTGATGAAAGGATAAGCGATGACAGATAATTCTAATTTTCTCAATACTTTAAAATTCGTAATAAAACGCGACGGGTCGTTTGTTCCGTTTGATATTGAAAAAATATTAAAAGCCATAGCTGCCGCCGGCGAATCTACGGAGGAGTTTGAAATGTCCGAAGCTAAGCTCTTGGCTCATGACGTTGCCTCAATCCTCGCCGATGAATATTCAAAATCAACTCCGTCGATTGAGGATATTCAAGACATAGTTGAAAAAGTTTTGATTGAAAACCATCATGTAAAAACGGTAAAAGCTTATATACTATATAGAGAACACCACACGAAATTAAGGATTGAGAATCGATCTTCAGTTAACGCAGTCTCTTCCGTTGATGAATATATAAACCAAATAGATTGGAGAGTAAAAGCGAACGCTAATCTTGGATATTCGTTGGGAGGACTTATATTAAATCTTTCCGGGAAAGTCATCGCTAATTATTGGCTGAATAGAATTTACACCTCCAAAATAGCCGACGCCCATATTAACGGGTTTATACATATTCACGATTTAGATATACTGAGCGGATATTGCGCGGGTTGGTCTTTGAGAACTCTTTTGCAAGAAGGATTTAATGGAGTCTCTGGCAAATCAGAGGCGTCTCCGGCAAAGCATTTGTCCACGGCATTTTCTCAGGTCGTAAATTTTTTAGGAACTCTTCAAAATGAATGGGCGGGAGCTCAGGCTTTTAGTTCTTTTGACACATATATGGCTCCTTTTATTAGAAAAGACAATCTTAGTTATGCCGAAGTTTGTCAAGAGATGCAGTCATTTGTCTACAATTTAAACGTTCCGACAAGGTGGGGGACACAAACTCCGTTTACTAACTTAACTTTCGATTGGACTTGTCCTGACGATTTAAAACCTCAAATTCCAATTATAGGCGGAGAAGAAATGAAATTTGCCTTTGGGGATCTTCAAAAGGAAATGAATATGATCAACAAGGCCTATATCGAGGTTATGACTAAGGGAGACGCTAAAGGGCGAGTATTTACTTTTCCAATTCCTACTTATAATATTTCAAAAGATTTTAATTGGGAGGGCGAAAACGTTGATATTTTGTTCGAGATGACGGCCAAGTATGGTATTCCGTATTTCCAAAATTTTATTAATTCCGACTTAAGTCCCAGTATGATAAGATCTATGTGCTGCAGATTGCAGTTGGATCTAAGAGAACTTCTAAAAAGAGGCAATAGTCTTTTTGGTTCTGCGGAACAGACAGGCTCTATTGGAGTTGTTACGATAAACTGCGCGAGGCTAGGATACCTGCACAAAGGAGACGAAGTCGGATTATTGTCCCATGTTGACGATCTTATGAACACTGCGAAAAAAAGTTTGGAGATAAAAAGAAAATTCGTTGCAAGATTAATGGATGAGGGTTTGTACCCATTTACTAGAAGATATTTAGGAACGTTTAAAAATCACTTTTCAACAATTGGTTGCAATGGAATGAACGAGATGATAAGGAATTTCTTTAGCGATCAAGAAGACATAGCGACAGAAAAAGGAAAGAATTTAGCGCTAAAAACTCTTGACCATATGAGAGAGAAATTGGTAGAATTTCAAGTAGAGACTGGGCATTTATATAATCTGGAAGCGACTCCAGCGGAGGGCTGTATGTATAGATTTGCAAGAGAAGACGCTAAAAGATATCCAGACATAATTCAAGCGGGTCCTAAAGAAGCTTCGTATTATACGAATTCTTCCCAATTGCCGGCGAATTATACGGACGATTTATTTGAGGCCTTGGATCATCAGGAAGTTTTACAAAGAAAGTATACGGGAGGAACCGTTGTGCATTTGTATATGGGAGAAAGAATTTCGAATTATTCCGTGTGTAAGAATTTGGTAAAAAAAGTCTTGACAAAATACAAAATACCATATATTACTATTACGCCGACTTTTTCGATATGCCCAAAGCATGGTTATTTAAAAGGCGAGCATAAATATTGTCCTATGTGTGACAAGGAGCTTGTAAGTAAAAAGTGTAAATGTGATTAATTTTTGAAAGGAGCGCATCATGGAAAATGAAAAATTAGAGTTAAAAAACGAGGAAAGAACAATCTGCGAAGTATGGACGAGAGTAATGGGCTACTACAGGCCTGTTTCTGCTTTCAATAAAGGAAAACAAAGCGAATATTCCGATAGAACTTGTTTTTGCGAAAACAGCGCTTGCGAGAATATAAAAAAGTAAATTCAATATTTAATTGTTCTTAATAATTTCTTAAACGCCGGCTTGCGAACTTCCCTCCAAGCCGACGCTTTCTCTTGACTCCTTACTTGATTTCGCGCTAATATAAATAAGCTGGGCGGAGGGTTTTTAATTTGGAGTTAAGAGCATTGTCTTTTGATAATATTAGGAATTTGGCTATTATAGCCCACGTCGACCACGGGAAAACGACGTTAGTTGACGCGTTATTTAAACAGAGCGGTCTATTTAGAGATAATCAACAAATAGAAACTTGCGCAATGGATTATAATGATTTAGAGCGAGAAAGAGGAATAACGATTCTTGCAAAGTGTACTAGTTTTGTTTGGAACGACGTAAAATTAAATATAGTCGATACGCCTGGACATGCTGATTTTGGAGGAGAGGTCGAGCGAATTTTGAGCATGGTCGATGGCGTATTAGTTTTGGTTGACGCTGCGGAAGGACCTATGCCTCAAACGAAATTCGTTGTTTCAAAGGCTTTAGCATTGGGACTTAATCCTATAGTTGTTATAAACAAAATAGACAAGTCGGATGCTAGAGTTTCCCAGGTGGTCGACGAAGTTTTTGAATTATTCATGGCTTTAGGGGCAAACGATAAACAGCTTGATTTCCCAATTTTATACGCTTCTGGCAGAAACGGATGGGCGGTAAAAAATCTTGAAACTGATGAAAGAAAAGATTTAACTCCTCTTTTAGAAACTATCCTTTCTTATGTTCCGGCTCCGGTTGTCGATATAAATTCTCCATTTAAAATGCTCGTAACGACGTTGGAATACGACCAATATTTAGGAAGAATTTTAACTGGGAAGATAATTAGCGGGACTATACAAATAAATGATTCCGTTCGCGCTTTAAGGCCGGGGTTTGAAGGAGAAGTCGAAAGATCGAGATTAACGAAATTACTTGCGTTTGAGGGCCTTAAAAGAATTCCGATAGAAAACGCAATAGCCGGGGATATAATAGCGATAGCCGGGCTTGAAAAAGCTACGGTTGCGGATACTATTGCGAGCATTGAGGTTGAGACTCCTTTGCAATCTCTTCCTATCGATCCGCCGACAATATCAATGACCTTTGCCGTCAACGATTCTCCGCTTGCCGGTAAAGAAGGGAAAAACCTAACCTCAAGAATAATCGGAGAAAGATTATTTAAAGAAGCAGATGGTAACGTTTCTATTGCCGTCCAAAAATCTCAGTCTGAAGAATCTTACGAAGTCGCCGGGCGAGGCGAATTGCAATTGGGAATTATTATCGAAACGATGAGGCGAGAAGGATTTGAGCTTTCTATTGGTCGTCCTAAAGTTTTATTCCATAAGGATCCAACTACGAGAGAAACCTTAGAGCCTATAGAGGAATTATACGTTGATTTAGACGACGAGTTTACTGGGATTGTTATTGATAAATTGATTCAAAGAAAAGGCGAAATGACCGATATGCGACCTTCTGGCGGAGGAAAAACCAGAATAAAATTTCTGATCCCAACAAGAGGCCTTATAGGATATTATGGGGAGTTTCTTACCGATACGCGAGGCTCCGGAATAATGAACAGATCTTTTCATTCCTATGCCCCGCATAAAGGCTCAATAGAAGGTAGAAACAAGGGGGTATTAATTTCCATAGCGAACGGAAAGGCGATTCCTTACGCTTTGTTTTTCTTAAAAGACAGAGGAGCTTTATTTGTAACTCCTGGAGATCCTGTTTACGAAGGTATGATCATAGGAGAAAATAGTCGCGAAAACGACTTGGAAGTTAATCCAACAAAAGAAAAACAATTATCGAATTGCAGAGCCGCCGGAAAAGATGAAAATATAAAGCTCCCTAATCCAAGATTAATGTCTTTGGAACAAGCTATCGCTTATATTCAAGAAGACGAAAGAGTCGAGGTGACTCCTAAATCTATTCGATTGAGAAAGAAATACCTGAATTCTCTTACTAGAAAGAAAATGAGCCGAATCCGAGACAAATAGCGGGTATAATCGTATCATAAATCCTTTGTCTTTAGATCATGTCCAAATCTAAAACGTTTTATCGTCTCGTCATCCGCTTGCAGATTCTTTATGCAAGTGCTAACATATAAGTTGTAATCCATTCTTACATTTTGTCGCTTTGGTTTCAGATTAGATTGTTTTTTATATGACCAGAACTTTTATCTAAGCGAGGCTTATTGAAGAAACGCTCCTCTGGCGTAGCCTCTCCTAATAGTTCGTAAGTTCTCATAACAACCTCTTTAAAATTGTTTTTTTGTGTCTATACATTTAATTTCAGAAACCAGATTGAAGATGTTCTCTCCTATACCGCACTTCACACAATGGAAAATACTATTATCATTATCAATTGAAACTGAAGTCCCTATAGCTGCCAGAGCCTGACTTACATACTGGGCATATCCATTGTCTTCCCGTTTTGTCTTTTTCGGAAACTCTCCCTACCAGCTCTTCAAGTCTTCCTCTTAATTTTTGTTTCTTATATTCAAAGTCGGTTACCATAAGGCTCTCTTTTATAATTATTTTTTTAATTGTAGCATCTGGTGCATCTACAAAATGCACCAGATGTATTGTTAGTACTTAATACTTAGCAAATTTTACGCTTGATTCCACGGGTATTTGATACCTGTTTGCGGTGCGATATCCCAATCGCTTTAGGATAATTTTATAGTGATTAATTTTTTGTTATCGTTATGTTATAGGGTATTATATTCATTAATCCATGTTATCTTTATAGAGGAGTTAATGAATATATCATAGTTCATATCATTTAACTCATTACCTGATAGTGGAGTTTTATCACTATGGCAATATTCTCACTTAAATATTGTTGTAAGTGCATCTAAATCTCTTTCAAATGGTTCAAATATTCTTTTAGAAAAATGCCTATCCGTTTTACTGACTTCTTCGAAAGTTGGAATGTTAGGGCAGAGGTTTGATAGAATTCTTACTGGTAATGTGTAACGCTTTCCCTTATTTACGTTTTGACAATGATCGTATACATATCTTCCGAGGAAGTAGCTATTTGGGTTCTTATGGTCATTTATTTTTAAAAGCTCTAATGGATATGTTCCCTTTAAACATCCAACGAAGTAGTTAACAAAGTCTGAGTTGAATCTAAAGAAAATTTCCCCATTATCTATGCTGTCTGCTCCCCCCTACATGGAAATATTGGTAAATAATACTTTTTCCCTGTCTCTTTTTTCCATGCAAGA
>JAITTR010000066.1 GCA_031286725.1 Holosporales bacterium
ACAACTGTGCTTAGCGAAACTGTTAGTCTCTTTGGCCGCGGAACTAGGCCGTTACACGCTCCGTAAATTTCAAGAAATCGGGGCTCCCCCGCCATCAGTTTCGAATGAATTCTATTGAATAGCCAAAATAGTGTTGCCAATCCCAAAGCGAGAGCGCTAAAGAAACAATGAAGTTTCCAAATTTTGAGGCGACTTGACAAGCCTGTTAGATTATGCGAGGATTAGTTCGTAAGGGATGCGTTCGTTCCTTTGATGATATAATGTATAAAGCTAGATAAAAATACAATGAACAAAAAGTTAATATTTGCCTGCGCAATAGGAAGCGCTCTCGAATGGTTTGACTATGCTCTTTATGGAACATTTGCCGCGACGTTGGCAAAATTGTTTTTTCCTCCCTCAGGATCCTCGTCGTTAATGTGGACATATTTAATATTTGCGTTTGGATTTTTTTCAAGGCCGTTGGGTGGGATTATATTCGGCCACATAGGGGATAAGGTAAGTAGAAAAACCGCGTTAATAATTTCGATTTTAACAATGGCGTTTCCGACTTTTGCGACTGGGTTATTGCCGACTTTTCAAACTATAGGCATTTGGGCGCCGATCTTGTTAGCCGTTATTCGGCTTCTTCAAGGGATCGCTATTGGAGGAGAATTTACTGGAGCTATGGTTTATCTTGTTGAGAATTCCCCAGCTGAAAAAAGAGGGTTTTTCGGTTGTTGGTCCGATTTTGGAAGTCCGTTTGGCGTAGCGCTTGGATTGCTTGTATCGGGAATTTTAACCTCTTGTTTAAGCGTTGAGGATTTTGAATCGTTCGGATGGAGAATTCCTTTTTTGTTCGGAATAGTTATATCTTTGTTTGGCGCGTATTTGCGTTATGGCATAGCCGATGACGAGGAAAGTTCTCCAAAATCTACAAAAGACGCTTGCCTTCCTATTGTCGAGACGGTGAAAAGATATAAAAAAACCATAACGTACATTGTATTTATAAACGCTTTTGGCGGCAGTTTATTTTACATGTTAGTTACGTATCTACACAATTATTTTAAAGTCTTCCAAATGACTACTACTAAACAAGCTCTATTAGTTACGTCTATTGTTAACGCTTTTATTACGCTTGCCGTTCCTTTGGGAGGGATTTTGTCCGATAAATTTGGGCGTAAGAAAGTTATGATAATTTGCGTTGTTATTACGCTTTTATGCGTTTATCCCGCATTTTATACTCTAAACGTTGGCCTCTTATATATTCACCTATTCTTTGAAATTGTCTTTGGGATTTGCTTAGGCGTATTTTGGGGCGGTAGAGCGGCTTTTTATACGGAAACCTTTCCATATCGTTTAAGATGCACCGCAGTGGCATTTGCCTTTGGAATTAGCCACTCCGTTTTTGCTGGCACAACTCCTCTTGTCGCAGAGTTTTTAATAGAACATACGGGCTCTTGTTATTCTCTAGGATGCTTGATTGCCCTCTTTGCTATTTTAGCTTTGTATTCGTTGCATAAATTAGAAGATAGAACGGCAAAAAATCTGACTTAAAATCTGTTCCCCGGAGAATGAATGTTGAAGATATATATAATATTCTAGTTCTCTCTGCTGTAAAACTTATATACATCCCTGTTAGTGTTTCTTAGTCGCTGTGTGTTTATGCCATCCTTTATTGAGCTGCGCTCTCCCATGTTCCCCTGTAACTGGTCGTAATAACAGAGTTACTCCTTCTTTACAAAAAAAGAGCGGTTACTTGCTGTGATTGGTTACGTATTTTGGGCACTATAAAAAAGTGGGAAGAAACACGGCGGATTTTTAACGGAAGAGCGTCCTCCTATACAAAATAGACATGATGCGAGGATTCTAAGAGTAGGCCATTTAGCTCTGTAAGAGGCACAGTAGTTCGTTTTAAAGTCTTCGCAGGAAATATGCGCAAACGGGCTGCGCTTTATAAAAGAAACCTCAGGTTCCATGGAGCTTTTGGTCCGCTCTGGGGAGGGTATATATAGGGAGGCTTTGTATAAAGGCCTATGCGCATCTTGCATTGATTATCTTGTTTTAAGCGCTGAGAAACATATGTCTTGGCATGCAGACAAGCGAGCCGAGTAAATAGGATGGAATAGGGACACATGCCCCTTCTATTATAACTTGGCGCATTTAAATGAAAATATTAACAATACAATATATTGCCCGCTTAAAGAATTATTAACTATTCCGATTTATAATAATAAAAGAATATAAATTGGGGAGGATTTTTATTGTGTTGAGTAATAGAAGTTTTTTATTAAGTAGCATCGCGTGTTTGCATTTCTTAAATTGTTCGATTGGCGTAGGAGCTCAAAACGATTCTGATGGTTGGTTTATAAAGTTTGAATCCAAAAGTATGAACAATTGGTATTACAAATATTTTCCTGACGATTATTGCGGAGAAGAAATAAACCAAGCTGTTGTTAAGAATCCGGAAATTGTTACAAAAATTATCGAGACCTTTTCAACCGGAAATATTAGCCATTTCGCCTCTTCCGAAATAGGCGCGTTGATTTCTCAAAATGATCCCACTCAACGAAAGGAATTGTTTTTCTCTATAGTAAAATTCAAATTGGATAAGGCTAAATTGTCTAGTCCAGCGGGAGCTAGATTAAGAACTTTCGATAAGGAAATCGCAAAATATACGCTGGAAAATATGGCTGATATTTTAAAAGATCGCGATCTTGAGAGTTTCTATAAAAGAACGATAATTCCAGAGCGTTGTTCTCGGCTGACTAGAAAAATTTTAACGGATTATATGAGCGAAGTCAACAATTGTCTTAGCGGATTTAGATTGTTTCTTTATCATATGGCCAAAACTAATTCTGCAATAGACGCTACGAAAGAGTATGCCGAATTTGCTATTAAAATCGCTGAATACTGTTTGGATAAAAGTTTACAGTTGACAGAGAAGTAAAGAATAGCGCAAAAACTTTGAAACTGAAGACAAAAACAAAGATGATAGTTTTCTCTTTCAGTTTCAAAAAAAGGTACATTATATTAGGCCTTGTTTTGATCAAATTTGAGCGAGGATCTTTTCATAGAACGAAGCGCTAGCGTTTTGTTTTCGAGATTTTGGGTTGGATTCCCGTTTATCAATTCTGATAAGTTGAGTTTTATTATACAGAAATTGTTTATTTCAATCTTATGTTGAGTATAACGCATGGTATCAAATCGCTCTCTCGAAGTAACCTGTGGTATTAGTCTTCAAAGTTCCATGCGCTTTCTGGTTCAGAGAACATTATATTTATAAAAGGAATAGATGATGAACTGCTACTATATAAGAGAGTAACAATAAAAATCCTCCCCAAATTATATTCTTTTATTATTATAAATCGGAATAGTTAATAATTCTTTAAGCGGACAATATATTGTATTGTTAATATTTTTATTTAAATGTGCCAAATTATAATAGAAGGGGCATGTGTCCCTATTCCATCCTATTTACTCGGCTCGCTTGTCTGCATGCCAAGACATATGTTTCTCAGCGCTTAAAACAAGATAATCAATGCAAGATGC
>JAITTR010000086.1 GCA_031286725.1 Holosporales bacterium
GAATCGCTCCGAGATTTTTTATAAAAACGAAAAAGAATTGGTTTATAATACTCATGCCTATATGTTTAATGGGTTTTGTTTATGGAAACCTCAAAAATATATTTAGATTACGCTTCAACAACGCCATGCGACAAAGATGTTGTAGCGGAGATGGTTCCCTATTTTGGGGAGCAATTTGGCAATCCGAACTCTATCCACGATTATGGCCAGATAGCGTTAGAAGCCCTAACAAACTCAAGAATTCAGATTAAAAACCTTATAAATTCAGAATTTGACGAAATAGTTTTTACTAGCGGATCAACGGAATCCAACAATATAGCGATAATACGCTCCATGCAATATTTGAAAACAACGAATAAAAATCGCTTTATAACTTTAAAAACCGAACATAAGTCCGTATTAGATTGTGCGGATTATTTAAACCGTTTTGGGTTTGAAACGACGCTATTAGACGTAAAAAACGACGGAACGCTTGAGTTCAGCTATTTAGAAGAAAATCTCAACGAACAAACTGGATTAGTTTCAATATGTTTCGTCAATAACGAAACGGGAGTCGCTCAGGATATAAAGAAAATATCCAAAATATGTTGCGATAAAAACATATTATTGCATATTGACGCAACGCAAGCTTTTGGGAAAATTCCAATAGACGTTAAAGATTTGGATATAGATTTCTTAAGCGCTTCGGGACACAAAATATATGGTCCAAAAGGAATAGGCGTATTATTTGGCAAAAAGCAAAGTCAAAAATTTATTCGAGTTCCTAGAGCAAATCCCGAAGTTGAATTCGGCATAAGATCTGGGACTATCCCAGTTCCGTTATGCGTTGGGTTAGGAAAAGCGGCCGAAATAGCCCAAAACGAAATGAGCTCAAATATTAATAAAATAAAAGCTTTGAAAAAACAGCTTATAGAAGGAATATTTTCTCAATTAGACGAAGTTTATATTAATGGCTCTTCTGAGAATAACTATCCCGGAATAATAAATATTAGCTTTAGAGGATGCGAAGGCGAAGCTTTGATGATGGAAGCGAATAGAATTGCGGTATCTTCCGGATCGGCTTGCACGTCTAATAAACTCTCGGTCTCTCACGTTTTGGCAGCTATGGGAATTCCTTCGGATATAGCTCAATCCTCGCTAAGAATAACCATAGGAAAATATACTGAATCTTTAGATATAGATATCGCGATAGAAGATTTAGTTGCCGCAACCAATAAATTAAGATTAATGAGCCCCATCTGGGATATGATAAAATCTGGCATAGATATAGAAAAAGTATTTCAAAGAAGGAGTAGTTAAAAATGAAATATAGCGAAAAAACGCTGAAATACTACGAAAACATGAAAAATATAGGAAGTTTTGACGAAAATCTTCCAAATATAGGAACCGGAATAGTCGGATCCCCGTTATGCGGAGACGTTATGAAACTACAGCTTGTTTTTGATGAAAACGATAAAATAATAGACGCGAAATATAAAGTTTTTGGTTGTGTTTCCGCTATCGCGTCTATGGAATTTCTCACGACTCTTTTAAAAGGAATAACTATAGAAGAAGCGAAAAAAATTAAAAACGAAGAAGTCTCGGATTCGCTAGAACTTTCCGATATAAAAAGACATTGCTCCGTTTTGGCTAAAGAAGCGATAAACGCTGCGATAGAAGGCTATGTTTCTAAAAGAAATCAGCTAATAACGATTACTGCACAAGCCGTTGAAAAATTAAAAAGTCTGCTCGCTTTGCATGACGAAAATTGCAAAGGCATTTCCATTACCGTATGTTCTGGCTGTTGTTCGGGAATTGATTACACCCTTTCTTACGAAATCGAAATGCCAGAAAATAAAAAATCTATAGAAGTAGACGGCATAAACTTCTTCTATGACGAAAACGTTGAAAACGTGATAAGAGGATTAAACATAGATTTGGTAGAGAACAGCTTCAGCCACGGGTTTGTCGTTACTAACAAAAATCATGTTCCATGTCAAAATTGTACTTGTCAATGCGGGAAGTAAATGATAGCGAGACTAACCGGGAAAATTGACTTTATTTTAGAAGATTCCATTATAATCGACGCTAACGGCATTGGATTTCAGGTTTTTATAGCGACCAAACTAAAGGACTCTTTTTCTATTGGGCAAGAAATCTCTCTTCGGATATTTCATGTTTTTCGCCAAGAACAACAATATTTATGCGGATTTTCTAACGAAGAAGAATTAAATATATTTAAAGCTTTATTAGATGTCCCAGGAATCGGGGTAAAATCGGCTATTTCTGTTTTATCAACGCTTTCGGTCGAAGAATTCGCGGTAGCGGTGGCTAATCAAGACCCGGAAACTTTATGCAGAGTCGGAGGGGTAGGAAGAAAAACAGCAGAAAGAATTTTGCTGGAGTTAAAGGATAAAACTATAACAAAAATAAAAGACATATATTTTAAAGAAAATCAAAACATTAACGATGCAATTTTAGGTTTAATTAGCCTTGGATATCAGAAAAACATGGTAATAAAATTGATTTCTGAAATTTCGAAAACATTAGGCCAAACTGCTTCCACAAATGAAATAATAGTTCAGTGTTTGAAAAATATTAACTCATAAAACCTTTATCCATTCCTGAACAGTATAAAGAAAACTAGTAAATTTCCTTCTATATAGAGTTTTTGTTTTCCTTAAACTTCAATCCGTTTATAATAACGTTATCTTTTGTCCTAATGTCTATAGATTTTATTGTTTTTTTATTGAAATTATTCTGTTTTAAAATAATGGATAAAATGCTTAGCGCGTCATCTATATTATTGTCAGGCAATTTTATTTGAATTCCGCCGCAAATAAATATATCCCAACGTCTTTTTCTAATAAAAGCTAAGGAGTTTAATTTTGTTTTTACAATTTCATATTTTGCAATAGACTCCAATATTGAGCCAACATTAATATTAGCATCTTCGCCTGCAACTATCGGAAGGTTGGTCGCTGTAGGAGTAATATCTTCAATATAATTGCCTTTTTCGTCAATAATAGTAAAAGTTGAATTATGTTGAAATATAGCGACAGGAGTTTTTTGAACAATTTTTATATCTAAAGTATTAGGCAAAAATTTTTTAATTACGACTTCTTTTATCCATCCAATTTCTTTAATTCTTTGATATATCTCGGACATGGATAACTTAAAAATATTGTCTCCTTTTTCAAACTTTAATTTATCTTTAATCAGGTTTTCGACTTTTGAATTAGCCCCAGATATGTTAATCGAATTCAAAACAAGGCCACTGAATTTTAAGCTCGAATCTAAAATATTATTGAAAAAAGAAAAAATAGAATTAGAGAAAAAATAAATACTCCCCACAACGAAACTAAATAGAGGACAAATAATTGCCAATCTCCGCCTCAATTTATTTTCTTTTTTTCGTTTATTAATTTTCTTCTTAGCCATAATTCCGGCTATTCCCCCTTGAGTCTCTCGGCTTGATCGAATTCTATTAATTTATCGATAACTTCGTCAAGAGCTTCTCCGCTCATAATCTTATCGATCTTATATAAAGTCAAATTAATTCTGTGATCCGATACTCTTCCTTGAGGAAAATTATAGGTTCTTATCCTTTCGGATCTATCTCCTGATCCGACCTGGCTTCGGCGGCTTTCCGATCTAGAGGCCTCTTGTTTCATTCTTTCGTTTTCATATATCTTTGCTCTTAAGATCTTCATCGCTTTTGCTTTGTTTTTATGCTGAGATCTTTCGTCTTGAACCGCAACAACCGTCCCAGTCGGAGTATGAGTTATCCTAACTGCGCTGTCCGTTTTGTTGACATGCTGTCCGCCAGCCCCAGAAGCTCTATAGGTATCGATTTGCAAATCTTTTTCGTCTATTTGAATATCAACTTCCTCAGCCTCCGGCAAAACGGCTACAGTCGCCGCAGAGGTGTGAATTCTTCCCGAGGCTTCTGTTTCGGGGACTCTTTGAACTCTGTGTACTCCGGACTCAAATTTTAACCTAGCAAAAACCCCTTTTCCGGAAATACCCGTGCTAGCCTCTTTTATAGCTCCAATTCCGCTTTCGTTGAAATCCAAAACCTCAAAACTCCATCCATGCAAAGAGGAATATAATTCGTACATTCTTAATAAATCCGCGGCAAATAATCCGGCCTCGTCTCCTCCGGTTCCCGCTCTTATTTCTAGAATAGCGCCTTTTTCGTCGTCAATATCCTTTGGCAATAACAAAATTTTTATCCTTTTCTCGCTTTCTTCTATAGATTGTTTTATTTCCGGGATTTCTTCGTAAGCCATGTCTTTTATTTCTTTATCTTCAGAACGCTCCGCTAACTCTAGCGTATTGCCCAATTCCTTTTCTTTTAATAATAAAAACTTTATTTCTTTTGAAATCTCGGATAAATTTGCAAATTCTTTTGATAATTTTGTAAATTCTTTAGGATCAAAATCATCTTGATTATTAAGCTGCTGTTTAACAATTTCGAATCTGTCTAGTATAGAATTCAACTTTTTTCTAAATCCGTTCATATTTATTCTCTATATATTAAGCAAAGGTAAGTATAGTTTAAGTTCTTTTTCGGTAACTAGTTTTTGGAAAAGAGCTTAAGCTTAGCATACCATAAAAAAGCCTTGTCTCGGAATTAATTTTCTACGCACTACAAATTTTAATAATATTGAATTACATACTCATTTGCTATATTCTAGTTTGGCCTCAGTTCCGGGAAAAATCAAAGTAGTTCTTCTTTTGGTAGCGAGCGTTTTATTATTTGGGTTAGGAGACTTTGGGGTTTAAAGAGCTCTAAAACTTAGATTATGCATTAACCAATTCCAAATATGCTTTTCTCAACTCTTTAGTAATATATCCAATCTCAAAAACTTGGTTTTCTATTTTCCCCACGGGAACTACTTCCGCTGCAGTTCCAGTCAAGAATACTTCGTCAAAGTCTCTCAGTTCTTCTGGCAATATATCTCTCGAATAGACTTTATATCCTTTTTGTTTAGAGATTTCTATTATAGTTTGCCTTGTGATGCCATTCAAAAACGCATGCGGAGCCGGCGTGTGAATCTCGTCGTTTATAACGAAAAATATATTGGATCCTGAGCTTTCCGCTATATATCCTCTATAATCCGTCATTATGACGTCGTCAAATCCTTTATCTCGGGCTTTGTTTTTGCTAATAGTTCCAATCATATATAATCCTGAAGCTTTTGCGGAAGTTGGAGCGGTTCTCGGATCAGGCCTTCTCCAATCAGCCCAACATAAGCTAACGCCTTCTTTTAATAAATCCTCTCCAAAATAAGATTTCCATTCCCAAGCGGCTACCATAACGTTTATAGAGGAATCTCTTGAAAAAACGCTCAAATTTTCCGATCCTCGCCATATTAGCGGTCTTATGTAAGCGTTTGTTAAATTATTTTGGGCTAAAGTCTCCATAACGATATCGTTAATTTCCTCAATTGTATATTGTGGAGTTAAATCTAATATTTCCGCGGATTCAAACAATCTTTCGTGATGTTCTCGCATTTTGAAGACCTTTCCGTTATAACTTCTTTCTCCCTCGAAAACTGAGCTTCCAAAATGAAGCCCATGAGTTAGAACGTGAATTTTTGCTTCTTGCCATTTGACAAATTTTCCGTTAATCCATATAAACCCCTCTCTTTGGTCTATATTTGTCATTTCTTTATCTAGTTAACTATTCTATTTCCAACTATTTAAACACAATTTCGAATAAAAACGGTAGGAAATAATGCACAAAATATAAATAGTAGGAGTTTAAGGCATTGCTAGTTTTACCATTACTTCCGCCTGTCTTTTATATCAAAGCTCTAAGTTCTGGGAGAGCAAAATGTTCCGCATAAAATATTTTGTTATTTCCATCTAAGGAAAGCGAGATAATTGAAGCTGATTTGGCAAGGTGGAGAGCGCAGCGGACCTTGACAAATCTTTCGGGCGGATATGGTAAAATCGAAGAATACCATATCCGCCCTTGCTGACTCTTGGCCTATGTTATCTATAATACGTCCGTACATTAAAAACCTTGTTGCTTCCAAGCTTGGAAGGATGACTAAAAAAGGGGGGAGAAGCGAAGCTAGCAAGCCTTCCTTAACAATAACCTGTTGGGTCTAAGCAAAGGAATCCATTTAAACTTGGCCTATCTTTATAAATTCTTCAATTTGAGATACTGTTTCTAAATTTAAAACGTTAACTTCCGGATGAGATCTTTTTATCATTGAAGATAAAACTTTTCCTGGAGCTATTTCTATGATGCGGTTTATTTCACTATCTTTTCTCAAAAAATCAATAGTCTCTCTCCATCTAACTCTTCCCGTCATTTGCCTTATCAAATAATTGTGAATTTCTTTACTACTATTTAAGAGTTCTGCGGAAGAGTTCATTATTATAGGAACTCTAAAATTATGGATTGTAACGTTATTAGATATAAAAGAGTCCAGTTCAATAGCGGCTTTAGCCATAAGCGGACTGTGAAACGGACCGCTAGTATTTAATTCTATTGCCTTTGTCGCTCCAAGTTCTTTTGCTCTTTCAACGACAATCTTCACGGTATTTTTTTCTCCGCTTATAACAACCTGGGACAAAGAATTATCGTTAGCTATGACGCAAATGTTTCTTCCAGATTGATACGGTTTTACTAACTCTTCAATTTCCATTGCGCATACTCCAATAAGAGCCATCATGGAATACTCCAAGTTATCTGGGCAGGATTCTGACATTAATTCTCCCCTTTTCTTTATTATTTTAGCGGCGTCTAAAACGGAGAAAACGCCTGCGACGCAAAGAGCCGTATATTCTCCAAGAGAATGACCTGCAACATATTTGCAATTGTTGGCGATATTGTATCCGTATTCTTTTTCTAATATAGAAACGCAAGACATTCCGACGGAAAATATTGCAGGTTGAGCATTTTCCGTTTTTGTTAATTCCTCTATTGGCCCTTCGGCTATTAACTTAGAGATTTTGAACGAAATAGCTTCTTCTATTTCTTCCATAACCTCCATTCCGGATTTAAACCCGTTAATAAATGCGGCAGCCATGCCTAATTTCTGAGAGCCTTGTCCAGGGAAAATAAACGCGTCGCTCATAAAATCTCTCAGTAAATTCCTATTTTATTTACGCAGTTCTAGTCGTTTGATAAGATTCTGATACCTAGAATCGTCAACTTCTTTTAAATAATCCAACAATCTTCTTCTTTTGCTAACCATTATTAAAAGACCTCTTCTTGTGTGGAAATCTTTTTTATGAAGATTTAAATGATTTGTTAAATTTCTTATACGCTCCGTTAAAACGGCGACTTGAACCTCCGGAGAGCCAACGTCTCCTTCATGTAACGCGTACTCCTTTATCAAATCAGTCTTTCCTTGAGCAGTTATCGACATCTTTATTCTCCTTTCCAATTTTAAATATTTTCTTAGGACAAACGTCTCTATCCGAGACTAAAACTATTCCTAAAAATCCGTCTTCTGAAGACGCCAAACATTCGCCGGGGCTAATATTAAAATCCTGACGTTTTATACATCTTCCTTGACTAAAACTAAATGCGTCATGACACGAAACTAAAATAACAGGGATGTCGTCCAGTACATTTTCGAGCGGAATCATAACGTCTTCTATATTATCGCAGTTTTTGTTTAAATCGTCAACGGAAATAGCGTTTTCAATTGCGAACATGCCGTCTAATGTTCTTCTAAGAGAAAAAGCATGCCCCACCGTCTTTAAAGCGTCTGCGATGTTTTCGCTAAGAGTTCTTATATAAGTTCCCGGGGAACATTCAACGACAAATTTGAAAGTTCTTTCTCCTGTTTGCGCTAATAGCCGCAAATCGTAAATGTCTATGGTTCTTTCTTTTATTATTGGAGTTTTTCCGCTTCTCGCAATATCATAGGCTCTTTTTCCGTTTATCTTTAAAGCGGAAAATGCTGGGGGAATTTGGCTTATTTTCCCTATAAATTTGGGAATAACCGCTTGTATTTCGTCTATTGAGGGGGTAATTGGAGACGTTTCTATAATTGTTCCCGTTTTATCTGCAGTATTGGTTTTTTCTCCGAATTTTATTTCGAACTCGTATTTTTTAAAGGAAGTTTTTATATACGGAATAGCTTTAGTTCCAAAATTAATCGCGATCGCTAATACTCCTGTGGCGAAAGGATCAAGCGTTCCTAAATGTCCGGCTTTTTTAACTCCTTTTAATTTCTTACACAATCTATCTATAAATTGAGAAGTCTTGTTTTCGGGTTTATCTACGATAATTATCCCGCCCAGTTCTTTTTCCACTATTTTTCCTCAATGTGTAACTTCTAGATTTATTATATCAAAATAACTCTATGATAAATAACCGCTTCTCCGGAGGGGCGGAAAAAGGTATTTACAGGTTATATCCCATCTGGGAGTCTTGAGAAGGTTCGCTCTAATACCATTTTGGTATCTTTGGCATATCATATAAATTCTTTTCAACCTTAGAATAAGACTATTTATTAAAATGATTCCAAAGCAAACAGCCTATCGTAAATCTTGATTGGAAGAGGAGAACTAACTACCCGTTCAGCTTTCTTATTAAATTAGGTTTAAAAAGAGTCCTTTGGAAATTATTTAAGAGAGTTAACTCAATCACGCAGACATTTCTGTAACCAAAACTTACAGAGAGTTTTGGTTCTGATTGTTACGTTTAGATAATCCTGTATGCATACATAGTATTTCCCAATTGTTTGTAAATGACTTAAGTAACCTGGATTTTAAATAAGAATGTTAAGTCTTACAAAATGTAGAGTTTTGAAGAAGAGTCAAAACAGCAATAACAAATCTGGCAACTTTCCTAAGTTCTCCGCTTATATTGATTTTTAATGGTTATTATCCGAAATTGAGGTTAATTAGCCCTGTAGTTGCGGGGATATTTTAAGATGGATTTTTTTAATAAATAGTTCTGTAATAAAGTAAATAATCATAGAGTTTTTCAAATTTTTATTATGAAGTTCCCCCAGCTTTTTAGTTCGATTAAAGATTAAGAGGCGTCTCGTAAACGAGGATAACTTGCACAAATTAATCTTGAAGAAACAGTTCTAATGTATTAGAAACATAGCGTGATAAACATTTATATATAGCTTTTGCCTTTAAATGTTTACATTGCGACCAAATTATCACAAGATAATAATTTCCTTAGAAAAATTTCAAGAATTAAGGAATTTTTAACTTTTAACTGATATCCAAAGCCATCCCAAACCCCCGCCCTCCCGGGGGTGTTTTATCTACCGCTTTCTATGCAAGCATAGCTTTAGCTTATCATATTTCGCTTAATTTTTCGTTAATTCCCAAAACTTCTATCAAATTTATATGCCAAAATTATGGAAATAGGGTTTTACGCTATCCTACATTAACAAATATCTCAATCCTTTTAATAATATGGTACGGGATAGTTTTTTTCTTCTATGTAACTTGAGTTGCAAATGGTTACAGCGTTCTTTTCCGGCTTACAACACGCTTCCTCTTTTTTTCGTTACAAAACGAAAAGAGCGTAACATTCTTTTAAGCGGAAAAGAAAACAGCGTTTATAAACGCTATAACTTCAAACGGATTTAATGCTGTTTTTAATAGAAACTAGATACGATTCGCAAATTATTCAGGGAAAAAGCTTAGGTTATGATAAAATACGAAACGTATATTATATTTTCTCTTCCTCAATAGGAAAATACTGTGGATTACAATTCAAATTTAAGAAAATTACGAGCTAATTTAAAAGAACTTGAAATAAACTCGATAATTGTATCTATGAGCAGCTCTTTTTCAAATTCGGACGACAATTTTTCAGATATCAGGTTTATATCGGGATTTTCTGGCTCTAACGGAAGAGCTATCGTATCGGAAGAAAAAGCGATTCTATCGGTTGACGGGAGGTATACGAAACAAGCGAAAGAGCAAACAGACAATTCAGTATGGAAAATAGAATCATATCCTGAGGTAGACGTCGTAAAAATGATGACGGACGTTTTAAAAAAAGGGAAAACTTTGGCCGTAAGTTCTTTCTCAGTTACATATAAAACCTATCTTTCCATACTAGAACTATCTAGAAAAATCGGATTTAAGTTATTGGCGCTAAGAGTTCATCCAATTCTCGAAGAAAAGCCAATAATAAAATCAACCGCCTCTTTAGTATTGATGAACGAAAAATACATGGGAGAAACAATAAAAGACAGAATAAATCGTATAAAGGAAACGCTAAAGGACAACGAAGCAACCCTATTAGCCGATAAAGTAACAATAGGTTGGACATTTGGAATAAGACGTTCGGAATTGGCAAGCGACAAATCCGTTCTTGTTAATTGCGTTGCCTTTATTCCTAAAATAGGCGTTCCCGTTTTATTCTGTGATTTGAGTTTAAAAGATAAAACAAGCGATTTTGAAATAAGATCTCTAGACGAATTTGAAGAATATATTAAAGCGTCTGCCAAATTAACGGTAAATTTAGACTATAAAAATACCCCAGCTTACTTTGCTTTAATTTTAGAAAACAATAAATTCGAAATAAAGCCGTTTGTTCGAGAATATGGATCGTTTGAAGCGGTAAAAAACGAAACGGAGATAGAAAATCAAAAAGTAGGAGCTAACTTAACCTCTCTCGCTTTTATTGAAACGTTAGCTTTTTTGGAAAATGCTAAGAAGACCTCTGAAGTCGAGGTAGCGAAGTTTTTTGAAAACAAAATAATGGAAAACAAGAACGGTATTGGGTTAAGTTTTACCGCTATATCAGCGTTTGAAAAAAATACTTCAATTGTTCACTATAATCCCTTAGCTTGCGGAAATAAAGAAATATTTGGGAAAGGCTTATTTTTATTTGACGCGGGAGCTCATTTTAATAACGCTACGACGGATATGACAAGGATAATTTATCGCGGGGAAAATCCGCCTGAAGAGTATAAGCTTATATATTCGATTGTTTTGAAATCTCTTATTATGTTTTCCGCCGCTCGCTTCCCTAACGACTCTTTCGCAGCCTGTATCGATTCAATTGCGAGATACCCTGTTTGGAAGGCAGGATACGATTACGCTTTCGGAACTGGCCATGGAGTGGGGTGTTTTGGAAATGTTCACGAACATCCAAGAATTTCCAAATCTTCTCAAGACAAGATAACAAAAAACATGATTCTTACGGTTGAGCCTGGAATTTATTGCGAAAGCTTCGGCATAAGATTAGAAAATATGCTATTGACTAAATCCTCGTCTGAAAATCCAAGATTTATTCAATTTGAAACTCTGAATTTCATACCGTTTTGCAGGAAATTAATAAAAAAAGAAACGCTTGATAATACCGAAATAGACTGGCTAAATAATTATCATAATCAAGTTTTCGAAAAATTTAAGGATAAATTAAACGCAGATCAAATAACGTTTAACTGGCTAAAAGAAAATACTAAAGAAATATAAGAACTGATTGAAAGAGGGGAGAGGGGAGAAGGGGGCTGATTTTAAAACTATCCCTTATCCGCGACACGAGTAACCGCTAGGAATTCGCGCGACTACCCGAGACTTTATTTAAACTCTCCTCTCTCGAGGGAGGAGAGTCGCGGGGGTTCGTAGAACGAGACCCGCTTACTTGAAATTTACGGAGGAGACA
>JAITTR010000020.1 GCA_031286725.1 Holosporales bacterium
CCGAAATAACTCGTTATATTGGCGGAGCCCATAGCAAATTCGTCCATATTGGTTTTTCCAAGAAATATCGCTCCATCGTTTAGCAAATTCTGAGAAACTGTCGATTCGTATTCCGGAACAAAATCTGCCAACATTTTGGAACCTGCGGTAGTTCTTATTCCTTTCGTACAAAACAAATCTTTTATGGCGAGAGGAATGCCCAATAGGGCTCTTTTTTCGCCTTTCGCTATTAGATCGTCAACTTCTTTTGCGGAATCTAGGGCTTTTTCAGAACAAATCGTTATATACGCGTTTAGCTGCGAAAATTCGGAAATTCTATTTAAATAATATTCCGTTAGTTCTTTAGAACTAATTTCTTTTGAATCCAAAGCCATTCTTGCTTTTTTTATCGTCCAATCTTTTTTCATTTTTAATTGCCTTTCTCCCGCCTCCATATAATTTCTATCAGCTAATTAAAGCCCCGCAACGCGGGGCAATAACAAATTCAAAAAACTAACTTTAGCATATCATAAAAAAATCGCCATTCCTTTTCAAAAACCCAAAAACTTGTAAAATAAATTTAGAGTTTAAGGTTATCTAATTTATTCTCTTGTAGAGAAATCAGCAGTTCGTTAATAATACTTTGAATGCCAATAGCCTTGCTTGTTATATCGATACGTTCCTCTTCCGTAAGATTTTTATTGTTTCTTGCGGTAATACATAATTCGGTCAATACCGGCTGAATACTTCTGACAAATTTCTCAAAGATATCCCTAATTTTATTTTGTAAATTTATTCTTAATTTTTGTAGTTCGTTCTCCTTTACTAATTGTTCGTTCTTTTTGCGATCCGTAATATCGATTGCGAGCCCCAGTATGCCTTCCGCCCTACCATCTATTATTAACGGAGCTTTAACGGACAAATAATATTTACCGTTATTCTTTTCCTCAAAAGTAAATTGTTGTTTGGATTTTATAACCTTAACGGTATTTTCCCATAACGGTGGCGGCATTTCTTTAGCGTTTACTTCTCCAATCTCCCTATCTAAGGCATAATTCTTGTATATTTGTTTACCTTCTCTATTTATTATGAAAAAATTAACGTTTGTTACTTTTTCCGTTATGAATTCGAATAATACTTCCTTTATTTTGTCTTTTTCAAACAATTCCTTATCGTACTTATGCTCTTCCATATGTTTTGACAATTTATAAGTCAATTGACGAACGTTTAATTTATACCGCTCAAAAACAGATACCATAGGGGCCATTGATGGGACTGGATAGACCATGTTTATATTCTTAAAATATGTACACGCATAAGCGCACTCTTCTAGGATAAAGCCGACGCACTGCTCCAAAGTTTCTCCTTTTTTTTTGGGAAGCATAGCGTTTGCGGTTTTTAAAACCGCGTCTCTAAATTCGAGAACTTCGCCTCCGAAATCTCTTTTTATTTGCTCATACCAACGTTTAAACTCTCTGCTTTGTAGACCGTCCGCATAGTTTTGAACAACCGTTTCGACTTTACATTTTTCAATCGCTTCTTTATTCATTTTGAACCACTCGGTAGGAATGTTCGAATCGACGTATTTTGAAAATTCGGGAATGCTGTATCTATACAAATAAGACGAATCTAAGATAAAAACTTTTGCTATTTTATTTTCTATAGCGTTTATCGCATTTATTAATTCTTCGAATCCGTCCCCTGTTTGGCTTATACAAGAATTCGATATAGTGCACGTTAACGTTACGCTCTTGTCTTGAGCGGACGAAAAAAGAGCCAAAGCTTCCTTTCCCCATCTTATGCATCTGTTTGTCGCCATAATACCTCCGTAAAACCTACTATTTACAATATAATCACAAATATAATCTTACTATTTTTTTGTCAATTTTTTTTGCAAAATTAACAATTAATCGAATTATGCAGTCTTATGAATATGTATGGCAACTAATGGTTTCTTCTCAAAATGTCTAAAAACCAAGCCTTTTATTGAATTTTTTGATAAAAGTATTAAAGAAATTCATTAATTTTGAGTAATGTTTGTACTAATACTTATTATTTCTTTATCAAGAATCATTTTTTGATGCGCGTTATGCGCTTTTTTTAGGGATAATATTTTCTTTGTATGCTTTATTCGGTAATACATCTTCACGGGTCAGCCTTTAGTTTTTTAATCATTTGCTTAAGAAAGAAGAGTAAGAATCTCTATTTTGAGAAGATCATCAGTCTTTAAAAAGCGTTATTTGATTAAGCTTCTTTGCAGGCGGATCTTTTATTTATACGTAGTTTATATTCCAAAAGCGTAAGAATCTATTAAAAAACTTTCAGGCTAAGTTGAATAAGTCCTTAAGGAAATGCATATTCTATCGCGGCTGTAGAACTTATTAATACCTCTTGTTGAAAAAGTATTGAATATCGTATAATATTATCATCATAGGTTTTTATAAAAAGGGAATTTTAGATGTCCTTAAGAATAAGATTAGCTAGAGGCGGATCAAAAAAAAGGCCTTTTTACAGGCTAGTCGTTGCGGAAAACACGGCTCCAAGAGACGGAAAATTTATCGAAAGGTTAGGTTCTTATAACCCCTTGCTTGAAAAAGATAACAACGAAAGATTATTTGTCGAAGCCGAAAGAGTGAAATATTGGTTATCTGTCGGAGCTCAAACTTCTGAAAGGGTTGCTAAATTATTATCTGAATTAAAAATAGTCAATGCCCCCGTTATTCCTGAAAGACCAAAAAAGTCTGCTCCAAAGAAAAAAGCTCAAGAACGCTTAAACGTCGCTTCCGCATAAACTTAATTTCGTATGAGTTTGGATGGGATATGCGTTGGGATAATATCAAAGCCTATAGGTCTAAAAGGTTTGGTTAAAATTCATTCGTACGCGACGTCTTCATCGTTTTTCTTGAAACATAATTCTTTTTTTCTCTCGAGCGGCGAGGAAATAGTTTTATTCAATCAAAAGATAAAAGAAAAAAATGAAATTGTATCTAATATAAAAAATTATAACGACAGAAATTCCGTAGAATTATTGCTGTTGAAAAAACTTTTTGTATTAAAAAACGATTTGCCAAAACTTCAAGAAAATGAGTATTACCTTGACGACCTTTCAAATTTAATTGTTTTTGATAAAGAAAAAAATAAATTAGGAAAGGTTCTATCCGCTCTTGATTATGGAGCTGGGACTTTTTTGGATATTCGGTTAGAAAATGGGAAAACAGCTACGTTACCGTTTAGGATAGAATCTGTTTTATCTGTGGATATCGGCAAAAGATTTATTGTGATAAACGAGGATTTTCTTTTAATATGAAACCCTCGAAAATATACATAATAGCAGGCGAGGCCTCGGGAGATTTTTTAGGAGCGGCGATATTAAAAAAATTGAAAGAACTCGATTTCGATATTTCCATTATAGGCGGAGAGTTGATGAAAGCTCAAGGTCTAAAAAGCCTGTTTGACATTTCCGAAATATCCGTTGGGGGAATCGTCGAGATTATTCCGCATATTCGTAAGATTAAACGACTGATAAAAAAAAGCGCGCAAGATATATTGTTAAAAAATCCGGATATACTGTTGACAATAGATTCCCCAGGATTTAATTTTCGAATAGCGAAAATCGTAAGAAAACTTAATAAAGAAATAAAATTGATTCATTTTGTAGCTCCGTCCGTTTGGGCTTGGCGGGAAAAGAGAGCTAAAAAAATCGCAAAGATTTACGATATGTTGTTAACTCTTTTTGATTTCGAACCGCCGTATTTTGAAAAGTATGGCTTAAATACTATTTTCGTCGGACATCCGGCAATAGAATATTTTTCTCCAATGCCTGCTGAAAAAGAAGACTTTATATTATTGATGCCGGGAAGTAGGGAGCAAGAAATAAAAGCTCTTCTTCCTATATTTCTACAATCTGTCGAGAATAGACCTGAGAAAATAATAATTCCAACAATTCCTGGCGTAGTTGAGCTCATCCGTACTATTCTGGGAAATCGGCAAATAGAAATAGAAACGTCTGAAGATAAGAAACGGGAATTATATCAAAAAGCAAAATTTGCGATAGTAGCAAGCGGTACGGCCGTATTGCAGCTCGCTTTATCAAATTGTCCAATGGTTGTTTGCTATAAATTGTCTAGCGTAACTTACAATATTTTAAAATATTTAGTCAATACAAAATACGTATCGTTAGTAAACATTATATTAAATAAACAATCAGTTCCGGAATTAATTCAGAATAACTGTACAGCCGAAAATATAATATTGAATATAAATCCAATTCATTTTTCAAAACAAATATCTGATTTTTCGGAACTTAAAAAACGATTAATGAATAAAAACGACCTGCCAACATCGGCTATATTGAAGTCTATATTAACCCTCTCCCGAAGCTAGTTTTATGAGAAAACAACTTCAATAGAGCTCTTTTTATAAATTGAAAGTATTAGTAAGCCCGCTATTTCGCTTCAATTATACTCCTCTATAAGCCAAAACATCTTAAGCGGGTTCGTACAGGTGCCAATGCGCATTTTGTACTTCGCGTTTTTACGCATATTGTTAAAACGGTCTATTAATAAAGTTGACGTTACCTAGCTTGGCAGTCGCTTTTCTGCTCTGTCAAAATATCTCTAATATCTTCTGCCGAGTTTATCGATTCAGGTTCCGATTTTAGGAGCGTTTTATACGTTTTTTCATATATTTCGGAAAACTTTATTTTTCCGCTTAAAAACTCATAGACATATTTTTCGTTCGCCAAATTTAAGGCTATTGTTTTTCTTTCTTTTACTGCCCAATAAGCCAAGTCTATGTTTCTTTTTTGCCAACTTTTCGGTTTTTGAAATTCTAGCTTACCTATTTCTTCAAAATTTATTTCTTTCATATCGCAGGGTTTCCGCTGAGGAAAGTTAAGGGCGAACGAAATTGGCATAGCCATATTGGGAGAAGACATAACGGATTTATAACTGCCGTCTTGAAACATAACCATCCCATGAATTATGGAATTAGGATGAATCAGGGCTTCTATTTTCTCTATGTCAATATCGAAAAGGCAATGGGCTTCTATGATCTCTAATGCCTTATTTATCAAAGTGGCGCTATCTATTGTTATCTTTTTCCCCATATCCCAATTAGGATGAGACAAAGCTTCAAGCGGAGTTATGTTATTTAGCTCATTTTCCTCGAAATTCAAAAAAGGCCCTCCCGAGGCGGTTAAAATAATCTTATTTATTTCGTTTATATCTTCGTTAACGAGGCATTGAAATATCGCGTTATGTTCGGAATCTATTGGAATTATTTGCG
>JAITTR010000085.1 GCA_031286725.1 Holosporales bacterium
GATATAAGGAAAACTTTTGAGCCATATAACCCAAATTCGCTTTGGCGTCGCTTCCCATATCCGATATATCTATTCCTACGATTTTGGCCTCTCCAGAGTCTTGTCTCAATAATCCGCAAAGCATTCTAAAAGTAGTTGATTTCCCGGAGCCGTTTGGGCCTAACAATCCTAAAATTTCACCTCTTTTTAATTTAAAAGACACGTTGTCGACAGCAGTAAAATTTCCAAATTTTTTGCAGAGAGCTGAGGCTTCAACAACGTTTTCAGCTCCGGAAAACTCTATTTCTTTAAAATACTCGGCAACCGGAGATTCTTTTTCCCTAAGTCCCCCTAAGATATCAACGCAGGCGTCTTCAAACGTTGGTCTTGTTAATTTTGGCGATTTTGTATTTTTAAATTCAGTATTTACGGATTTTTCTATCTCTTCAATATCGGCGCTATCTTTTATTAAAAATCTAACGTTATGCCCTTGAATAACAGAATCTATTACTTTATCTTTTTTCAAAAGTTCCATTGAAAAAAACCTTCTATTATCTCGAATATCTGGAAAAACAAAAACCCTATCGCTAATATTTTCTAGCGCTTTTTTTGGATTCCCTTCAAATATTACTTTACCCTCGTTCAATAAAATAACATGATCTAAATTTTCAGCTTCGTCAAGATACGCTGTGCTCCAAAGTACCGTGGTTTCTTTATCTAGCATAGAGTTCACCATAGCGATCAAATCTTGTCTAGAAATCGGGTCGACGCCTACGGACGGCTCGTCTAATATCAAAATTTTAGGTTTTTTCAATAAAGCACACGAAAGACCTAATTTCTGTTTCATCCCGCCAGATAAATTACCCGTAAGCCTATCTCTGAAATTGCCGAGTTTTGTCATATCCAAAACTTTTTCAAAAGCTTCCTCTTTCTCTTGCACGGAAATATTTCTTAATTTAGCGTATAGCTCTAGATTTTCAATCACCGATAAGTCTTCGTATAACCCAAATTTTTGTGGCATATAGGAAGTCGCCTTCTGTAAATCATCAATAGAAATAAAGTCTTGTTTATGATTTCCCAAAATATCTAATGATTTTCCGTCAATTAATACTTCTCCGGAACTTGGAGTCATAATTCCGGCAATAATTCGCAATAAAGTCGTTTTCCCAGCGCCGTCCGGTCCTATAAACCCGACAATCTTATTACTCTCAATCTTACAATTAACGCCATCCAAAGCGACAAGCGTCCCTTTATCGAACGCTTTTGTCAAGTTTCTTATTTCAATCATTAAAGCTTTTGTTTAACTCTCTTTATAAAATTCCCCAGGAACTTAGCAAAAGGTTTGTTATCCTCGCTTTAGTTCCAAGGGCGGATATGGTATAGAAAAATTATACCATATCCGCCCAAAAGATTTGTCAAGGTCCGCTCGCTTTGCTCGCTCTCTACCTTGACAAATCGGGTCTGACGCGCCAAGATATTTTGCTTTTCCTCGATTTCCTGAAAAGAAAACCACAAAATGTTCCACGCGGACATTTTTATCCCCAAAAAGTTTAGGCAAATTTTATATAATAAAAGCGCTTCGCTTAAAATAATGTTTTCAAAAAACTTATAACAACATTGAGCCCCTGAGCTTTAAAAGCCAGGTAAGAAGCGGCAATAGCAAATCTCATTCCCTTAAAATCCTACTAAAATTATTTATTTCCGTATTTGATCGTTACTGGCATACCTTGTTTTAATTCGGGAGCCGGATCGTCTATTAAGACTCTTATTCTATACATCAGACTTGTTCTAAGTTCTGCAGTTTCAATATTTTTAGGAGTAAATTCCGCTTCGGAAGATATAAAGCAAATATGCCCTTGAAATTTCTTATTTTTATTAGATTCAATATTGACATAAACAACATCGTTATAACGAATTTTCGCCAACACTTCCTCATTGGCAAAAGTCTTTATTTTTGTTTTTTCGTCCGGCATAATAGAAAAAGCGGGAACTCCCGAATTTACCATTTCCCCGGTTTCTATGTTTCTTGTTAAAATAATACCGTCTACGGGGGATTTTAAAACGCAATCGTTAAGGCGGATTCGAGCTAAACTATATCCTGAAGCCGCAGCGTCTCTTTGAGCTTTTGCCGTTTTATATTTTACGCAAATATCGTCGAAAAGTTTCTCTGAAACACTTTTTTTCTTAAATAGATCTACGTTTCTGTCGTAATCCTTTTTACAATTATTAAGGTTTATCTCGGCTTCTTCTATTTTTGCTTTAGAATATGATACGATAGCCTCGCACATATCGGAATCCATGACGGCTAGAGTTTCTCCCTTTTTTACGCGGGCTCCCTCTTCAAAGAGTACGGCCTTTATCCTACCGGAAACTCTAAAAGAAACATTAACGTCTTGTATTTCAACGTTGCCGTTTAAAATAATATCGTCCGGTTTTTCTAAAATATATTTATATCCCCAAAAAATAAATCCTGACATAACAAGCAACAAGCTTATTATTTTTAATTTTAACGACATAATTTCTTTCGCAAAAAATATATCCGCAATATTGCCTTAGTATATCATATAGAATCTAGAAAATCATTATTCATTTCAGATTTAAGACCATTTCAACAAAGCGTTCTCCTCGCTGTTCAAAATTCTCAAACTGATCGAAACTTGCGCACATAGGAGACAAAAGAATAACAGTTGGACCAGTTTCTTTCTTGGCCTCTTTATAAGCTACGTTAAGCGCAATATCCATAGTTTTACATCTAGTCGTTTTTACTATGTCTTTAAATATATATTCGAATTCTTCTTCGGATTCGCCAAATAGATATATTTTACAAACGCTATCTATATAACTAGAAACGGATAACAACGGGTTGCTTTTCTTGCTTCTCCCGCCGACTAGCCAAAATATTCTATATCCGACAAACGTCGCCAAAGCTTTTGCGGAAGAGCTGGGATTTGTCCCTTTGCTATCGTTTACGAATAGTATATTTCCTATTTTTCTGACGGAACTCATTCTGTGAGGAAGGGCTTTAAAGCTTTGCAGGTTCCTTGCAATTTCTGACGGTTGCAAACCTAGTTTTATACAAACGGCATAAGCGAAAAGAACGTTTTGACGGTTGTGAATCCCTTTTAATTCCGGAAGGTTTGTTAAATCTATCACCGCTCTTTCAGCATAAGAATCTATTAAAACTCCTTCTTTAATAAAATAATTGGCGAAAGGCATATCGTTTATAGACACCTTTATTAGATTTTCAGATTTTAAATATTTAGCCATAGTTATATAGTCTTCAAAAGATACGATTCTTATTTTCGAATTATCTAATACTAAATGCTTTGCTATGATGTAATTTTCAAAAGACCCGTGAAATGATATGTGATCCGGCTCTATATTTAAGACGCATCCAATCTCAAAATTTAAATGTTTTGAACTAGCCAATTCGTAAGACGACATTTCAAAAACGTAAATATCCGCTTTTGGCGCTTCAAAATATGGAATTCCAATATTGCCCCCCATTTCTACGGAGCGCCTCGATTTTTTTAATATATGATATATAAGAGAAGTAGTCGTAGATTTCCCGTTAGTTCCCGTTACGGCAATTATTCTTGCGTCCGGATTATAAATTTTGAATACGTCAAAAGCGGATAGTATTTTTATCTTTTGTTCTTTCGCTCTGTTTAAAATCGGATGAGCGTTATTTCCTAAACATGGGATTGATGGGCTTTTTACTATAATATCTATTATAGGATAATCTATCTCCGAGACCCTATCCGGCATATCTGTTTTTGATTCGTCAAAAGTAAAAACATTATGACCCTTTTCTTTCAGAAATTTGTAAGCCGATTCTCCAGACAAACCATAGCCAAAAATTAGTATATTTTTGCTTAAAGGTATGCCCAAAGTTTCCATATTATTATATGAATAAGCCACAAAACGTTAATATTATAGCCTAAAAACTTTTTACCAAAACTATCTTTATAATCAGCTTTTTGAATTTGAATTGGGAGGCGACTCGCCAGCTTCGCTGGCCACCCGCCCGCCCCGAGTCGCCTCCCTTTTTTATTAAATTACTTAGGCTACTCCATCAAGTCTTTTAAGAATTTATCAACTGAAAATTTTTCTAGATCAAACTCGGATTCTCCCGTTCCAACGCCGAGAATTGGAATTTTAAATTCGTCGGATATGCGGACTATTGTCCCCCCTTTCGCTCCTCCATCCATTTTTGAAATTATTATTCCGGATATTTCGTTTAACTTCTGAAATTCTCTAACTTGTTCAACAACATTTTGCCCCGCAGTTGCGTCTATTACAAGTATAGACATATCTGGAGCAGACTCTTTGACTTTTTTCAAAACTCTATAAATTTTAGACAACTCGTTCATTAAATTTAAGTTATTATGCAACCTACCAGCCGTATCGATTATTAAAATATCGCTTACGGAACTTTGAACTGCTTCAAAGGCTAAGCTTGCGGGTTCTCTTTGAGATTCTGCCTTGAAAATTTTACAATCCAATCTCTTAGCCCAAATTTCCAATTGCTCTGTCGCGGCAACTCTAAAAGTGTCGCAGGCGGCAATATCAACCGTGTACCCTATTCCTTTAAATAATTTCGCGATTTTGGCCACAGTCGTAGTTTTCCCGCTGCCGTTTACTCCGCAAAGAACAATAACAAACGGCTTTCGCGAATTGTTCACGGCAAAGGCAAAATCTTTTATTAACGGGGATAAAATATTTTCAAGTTCTTCTTTCAAATCTTTTAATATGTTGTTTGAATCTTTTAATGCCGAAGATATTTTCGAAGCCAAATTTACTCCAAAATCCGACTCGATTAGAATATCCTCAAGTTCGCAAAAATCTTTTTTCTTTTTGTTTCCGATTTTATTTATGACGCTTTTTAATTTTTTAAAAAATATCATACGTTTTCCAAACGACCTTGCCAGCTCTCTCTTTAACTAAGAACATAGCGCAAAAAAGATTTAAAAAGAGAAACTAGTATGACTAACAATAAATTTTTCAGGAGCTATTCGGCCTTATGAAGGGTTGCACTTCCGATTTGTCAAGGTGGAGAGCGAGAGAAACGAGCGGACCTTGACAAATCTTCCGGGCGGATATGGTATAATTTTTCATTACCATATCCGCCCTGCGGAATTAATATGCGCTAAGTATAATCTAGGATAGATTAATCCATATCAAAAAAAACGATACTTTTACTTCTAAAGTATTGGAGGAATAGATTGCTTACCAAATCGATATTACACATCATTTGGTTGCTTAAGCCATTTTTTACACAGAAATAATTTTTTAAAACTGGGCCGTTAATATGTTTTATTATGCGGATTAACTGGCTATTCTCGCTATAAAGATCTTTATTTTCGGCAAGAGCTCCAATTCCTAGCCCTTCCATTGTCATCTTCAATATTAGATTTGGGGATTGAGAAAAAATGCTAGGAGATAGCTCTGGAAGACCATATTCCGAGTGTAAATGCCAATTTAGCGACGTTTTAAACAAGCCTGAATACGCTATGATTTTATGCCAGCTTATATTGTCTAGTGTCGGTTCTCCATATTTCGTTATGTATTCCTGGCTTGCGTATAGACCATGTTTATATTCTAAATACCAAAATTTATTGAATCTTTTTAATTCTTGCTCTTGAAGATGATAAAATATTATGTCAGATTTCTCCATTATACTTTCAGTCAAAAAATCGTCAGATATAATAGATAAAGTTAACCCGGGATTTATTTTACTAAAATCTTTCAGACAATAAAGAACCCAAGATATATCGTTTTTTTCAACTCCTAACGTTAATATATTTTCCGATTTATAAGCGGCGCTGGATTCAGACGAAGAGTATATTTCCTTATTTATTATATTTAAACTATCTCTCAGGTATTGGAAAATTCTTTTTCCTAAGGGAGTTAAGACTACTTTGTTTTTCTCAATAATATTTATAAGC
>JAITTR010000003.1 GCA_031286725.1 Holosporales bacterium
ATAGAAGGGGTTATAAATTCTTTTGTAAAATCGTCCATCGCGTAAAATCCCTTCGGCTGTCTAATTAACCATTTGGCCGCTTTTATAGCTCCTTTTGCAAAAATCTCTCTCGAATGCGATTCGTGTTTTATTTTTATGTTTTCATACTCTCCCATAAAGCTTATTTCATGGGTTCCTATAACTTTGCTACATCTCTGTGACGAAAAACCTATTTCGCCTCTTTTCCTTTGTTCGATGATTCCGTATCTAACGAAATTCGCTACGTCTTGAAATTCTCTCCCTCTGGCTTTTGCTACGGTTTTTCCAAACATAAGAGCGGTTCCGGACGGGGCGTCTTTTTTTAACTTGTGATGAACGTCTAATATTTCAACGTCATAATCTTCGCCAAGTAATTTTGATATAAAGTAGATCGCCATATTTAATATAGAAATTAAAAAGCTCATATTTGTAGAATAAAAAATCGGAGAAATTTGCGAGTATTCCCGCATCATTTTCCTATGCATCTCGGACAACCCAGTAGTTCCTATAACGACGGGAATTGATATTTTATTGTCTATCATTTGTTTTAGCATATGCTCTGTCGCAAGAGGACAAGAAAAATCTATTATAACATCAGTATTTAAAAATAGTTTTTCCATGCTGTCTTTACTAGACACTTTATTGACAATTAAATGCCCTTCCTGAAGCGCGGATTTTATTACGAATCCGCCCATCGCTCCCGTCGCGCCTAAAACGGATATTTTCATAAAAAGCTCAATTTAAAAAGGAATGTCGTCGTTTAATAACGCATCTGGGCTTGAAGCGTCTATTGGGGCTTCTTCAATATCGGCAGAAAAAGGCGTTCCGCTATCCTCTAAATCCGACCTCTTAGAATCCATTAAAAGCAGCTCGCCTCTAAATTTAGGCAATACAATTTCTGTCGTATATTTTTCGACTCCAGATTGATCAGTCCATTTTCTCGTTTGCAGTTGCCCTTCGATATATACCCTCGAGCCTTTTCTGACGTATTTTTCAATAATATCCGCTAACCTATCGTTAAAAATGACGATTCTATGCCATTCTGTCCTATCTCTTCTTTCTCCTGTTGTTTTATCTTTCCAGAACTCGGTTGTCGCCATACTGAAGAGCACTATTTTCGAGCCGTCCGGCATAAATTTTATTTCTGGGTCTTTTCCCAAATTCCCCATTAACATTACTTTATTTAAAGATCCTGCCATTAATATTCTTCCCAAAAATTTATTTCATATTGAATATTATAGTTAGATAGTCGATCTTAAAACAATGTTTTTATCTGACTTTTAGCGTAGCAAGCCCAAGAATGCCAAGAACGATAGATACAATCCAAAACCTAAAAACAATAGTAGATTCCGCCCATCCTTTTTTTTCAAAATGATGATGAATCGGAGCCATTAGAAATATCCTTCTTCCCGTTAGCTTATAATACCCGACCTGTAAAACGACTGAAATTGTTTCAATTACAAAAACTCCGCCTATTAACGCAAAGACTATTTCGTGTTTCGACAAAAGAGCGACAAATCCCAAAGAACCGCCGATTGCGACCGATCCTGTATCTCCCATAAATATTTTGGCCGGCGGGGCGTTAAACCACATAAATCCGAGGCTAGCTCCCACCATCGAGCTTAAAAACACGCAGACTTCAGACATTCCCGGAATATATAAAATCTGTAAGTAATCTGCAAAAATCTTATTTCCGACGAGATAACTTATAACCGCAAAACAAATAGAGGACATAATAACCGATCCCATTGCCAGGCCGTCTAACCCATCAGTCAGATTGACTGCATTTGAGCTTCCGACGATAACAAAAACGGCCCATATGAGAAAAAATGGCCCTATTTCAATTTGGCAATTTTTCAAAATTGGAAAAAAGATTTTTGTAGCCCCAGAAAAAGGATGAATTTTCATAGAAATGTAACAGCACAATAAAGCTATAATAGCCTGAAGTATAAATTTCTTTTTGCCACGCAATCCATGATAATCGTATCTTTTTATTTTGAAATAATCATCAATAGCTCCAATAGCTCCAAATCCTATCAAAACGGTAATGCTCATCCATAGGTTAATATTAGCCCAATCCCCCCAAAACACGCTTCCTATAAAAACTGAAAAGATTATCATAAGTCCCCCCAGTGTGGGGGTTCCTTTTTTGGTCTCAATATGCGATTGAGGGCCGTCTATTCTTATAGGCTGTCCTCTCTTTTGTTGAACTCTTAAGATTCTTATAAATCTTTTTCCAAATATTAAAATTAATAAAAAAGACGTAATAAAAGCGCCAATAGACCTAAAAGTTACATATTTAAAGATATTAACAAGAGAGCTATTTGCTCCCAATAATTTATAAAAGACGCTATAAAACATTTTACTTTAAATATTCAATAAACTTTTCGAGTCCAACGCTTCTCGAACCCTTTAATAAAACTACGCTCATATTTCCCATTGTTTGCAATATTTTTTCTATAACGGAATTATTAATTTCTTCAAAGCAGATTATTTTTTCTTTGCATATATTGCAAAATATATCCCACAGTTTTTTCTCTCCTATAAAGAAAATAAAATCCAAATTTGCATTAAAAAGCTTTAAGGCGATTATTTTATGATAATATTCTTCCAACTTCCCCAGATCTTTCATTTGGCCAATAACGGCTATTTTACGCGAATTTTCTTTTGATTCCAAAATTTCAATAGCAGCTAAAACAGCGTTTGGACTAGCGTTATAGGAATCGTCAATTATTTGGATTTTATTTTTATCATATAAAAATTCATTAATTTTTCCCCTACCGTCCAAAGCGCTTAATTCTGTGAAATATTCTAAAAACATGTCTATTTTGCAACTAATCGAATATAACGTCGCGATAACTGTAGCGCTAATATATGAGAAGCGCTTTCCGCTTACAGATATATTATATTTTATTTCCCCAACTGGCGTTTCTAACGCTATTTTATTGCCGTATTCTTTAATATAGAAATCGCAATCATCATTAAACCCCACGGATACGCTTTTTATATTTTGGGATTTTGCTTTATTTTTAATCGCGTCTTTGAACTGAGAATCTCCATCGTATATCAACAATCCGCCGGATTTTATGCCGTCGATGAGCGAGAGCTTTTCTTTCGCTAATGCGTTTTTATCTTCGAACCTTCCAATGTGCGCTTCGTATATGTTTGTTAAAATTCCGATATCCGGAGACAGATATTTAGATAATTCCGCAATTTCCCCTTGCTTGTTTGTTCCAAGTTCAAAAATTCCGAAATCAACATTTTCAGGCATTAAAGACAAACTAATCGGCAAACCGTATATCGTGTTATAGTTTTTAGGAGAAGAAAACGAAGAGAATTCCTTGCTCAAGATTTGCTTTAGCCAAGTTTTAGTCGTAGTTTTGCCGACGCTTCCCGTTATGGCTATGATTTTTCTTGGAGCGACTGTATCTTTTATATATTTTCCAATATCTTTCAAAAATTCCAAAGAATTGCCGACTAATATTGTATTTTCGTTTAATAAACAATCTTTATTATCTATAATCGCAATTGCAGCTCCTTTGCTTAAAGCTTCTTTTGCGAATAAGTTCCCGTCGAAATTTTTCCCCTTTATAGCTATGAAAATATCGCTTTTTTGTATAGTTCTAGAGTCGATTGAAATATTTCCGAAATCGGCATCGGGAATATTGTTAATATCCAATACGTTTTCCAAAAGTTTTTTGGTTATTTTCACAAAGCGTATAGGACAGAATAATATATGGAACATTATAACATAAAGCCGATTTTTAAGTTTATAATTTATCCGATAAGCGCTACTATTTATAAAGGATTTAAGATTGAGCTAGTAATAAAGGAAAGAGATGCAGGTAATATTAGTAGAAAGAGTAGGGAAGCTAGGCGGCATAGGAGACGTTATAGAAGTTAAAAGAGGATATGGCAGGAACTTCCTTTTGCCCAAAGGAAAAGCCTTGAGAGCCACTAAGGATAATTTGGATTATCTCAAAACCAAAAAATCCGAATTAGAAGCTACTAACCTGCAACAGAAAGCTGAGGCGGAAATAGTCGCTCTCAAAATGAATGACGTTTCTATAACCATAATAAGACAAGCCAGCGAATCGGGGTATCTGTTTGGTTCAGTTAGGTCTAACGATATAGTCTTAGCAATCTCCAAACACGGATTTTGTATTACTAAATCGCAAGTTCAAATAGATAA
>JAITTR010000017.1 GCA_031286725.1 Holosporales bacterium
GGATTCGCTAGCGGCTTTGCGAGCGCTCATAGTAGATGCTGCCACGCCACAATACGGCCTAGACGCCTTGCAGCCAGCTGACATAACAGACATAGTAGGACTACTCGGGTTGACACAAGGGGACGACGCCAACGAATCGTACGCAAGAATGGCCATCGCCCTGCTATCGCGAGACGGGACGACGGAATCGGGGGATTTAATGGCAGGAGGCAGGGCGATCCAGGGCCAGGCTCGAGACGCGGCTCTACAACTGATAGCAGACCGAATAGGCGCTCGAAGAGCGGAGATAGCGGCAGCCCTGCCATTCGGTGCGGCAGCGGCCCCGGCGGCTGGAGCTCATGGGGCATGGGGAATGAGCGTTTTTGATTGTGTTCGTATGGCCGCAGAACATGTTCAGGATATAGTCGACGCTAGAGGTAGAGGCGAGCTAGGGCAACATGGTTGGAATCCTGCAAATAACGAAAGGTTGATAATAGAACTTGCTTCGTCTCATGAAGGCATCGGAGGAGACCCCCAAGAACTGCTTAGAGCTCTCCGAGGTTTGCTACAAGGGGCACAACAGCAGCCGCAAGCAGGAGTTGCTCCAGCGCTACATGGTCAGCAGCAAGGCTACCATCCGGGAGCAATTCAAGCTCCGTGGGCAGCTCAAGCTCAGCATGCTCCTGGGAGAAATAGAGTTACAATCAGGATCGATGGGGCTAATGGTAACCTCTCTTTTGAGAGATTCGTATAGAGTATAAGCGGCACAGCTTAGGCAGAAGTGATTACTATATGCTAACTGCTGGGTTGTATCTCATCAGAAGTGAAAGGGAGTCGCTTAACATGTGGTTGAGCGACTTTTTTGATTAGGATAGTAAGGAATTTGTATAAACTTCGAAGAAGTCAATACGATAAAAAGGGCGTGACATAAAGAGCGGAACGAATTTAAAAACAAGAGCACGAACAGACCAATGACTTTAACTAAGTACGAGTAATGTTAATTTTAGGTCGACAACATGCACGGCTTTTAATTGTTTCTCAACTTTCTTTGAAAAGGCAAAACCAGAGGTAACATCTTCCTAGTTTATTATTTTTACTCTCTTCAACTTCTCTTAGCCACTTATTTTTCCTTCTTCGGTACGAACTTCTGCAATATCAATATGGAAATAGCCGATAGGATAGAATTTCTTCTTCTCCTTTTTTGTCGAGCTCTAGTAATCGGCCGATACCAAACCTGTGAAATACCCAACACAACAAAGTCAAAGGCAGTCCCAAAGGCACGGAAGAGCGTATTTGCTGAACCCGCAAACACAGACTAGTCTCTTCTTTTCGAACCCAGGGGGATTATGAACATATTCAGAACCGTCTTGTAGTTAATCGAGTATTTCTTAGCAAGAACTTTCAAGTTCTTTTTATTGTTTTGTATTGCTCTACGCACAGCCCTCCGTCATTTGGGCATATGCATGTAATATCTGTTTTTAGCACAAAAAAGATTCATTCGGTAAATACTTTTGTGCAGACTAATCTTTCCCTATGCTACTAAATTTGCCCCAACCAAACTATGACTTTTTGGTTTTATGCAGCGACGTCATGCTTTTTCAAATTTTAAAAAAGTATGATGCGGTCATGTCTAGATAGTTTTCTCCAAAATAATTCGGATACTCGTTTTTGAGACTATTCTTAAAATCCTGCGCGGAATGACTCATTTTAGCGAATCTCTTGAGCCTTTCCAAATACGCTATCTTTATTTCTGCATCTTGCAAATTTTCAGGAACATGATGTGACGTTAGAATGAAAGCGTATTTCTTTGCAATATAACTCTTAAGATTGTCTATGACTAAATCTGCGTGTTTTTCTCCGAAAATAATCGAATGACAATCCGAGCCAAGCATATGGATATATATTGAATTTATTTCTGGAATTTCAATATCAAAAGCCTCATTATTGCGTTTGATAATAAATTCGATATCTCCAATATTAATTTTGTTTTCTAAAATAATATCTGTTGGCTCTGTAATAGCGCTATCGAAATCTTTGCCAAAAGTAGTGGAAAATTCGTCAACCATTATTTTCCCAGGACCGTTTTTGGCATATTCCATTGCTTCTATGGTCGAATATTTTTTCACGTTTTGGAAACATGTTCCGCCGGCAGCGTGATACGAGATTATCACTCCACATAACTCCTTTTTCAAGTCGCGTACGTATGAAGCCAGTTCTTTTATATTATTGAAGAAGGATACATTTTCTATCATAACCAACTTATCGCCTTTTTCTAAGACAAAACATTCTTCAGATAATGCATTTTTGCTGGCATATGCATGTAGTTTAATGGCATCAAAATCGTAAATCTCAACCGAACCGCGCGTTAATTCAATTCTTTCCATTACGCCTCCTCTAAGAACATTAACTTACGTTGAAATTTAGTTTAATGCAAGCTACTTCAAATTAAAACAGTATTTATAGCAATACAAGGAAAAATTGAAAGATCTTGCTCACAACTCCTGATGGTAGAAATCCCATTTCTGAAGAAATTGCCTTGGAAGGAATCTAACCAAAGAAGCTGAAGTTACAGATATCTCGATATTTTGGATGGAGCAGAAAAGATCTATTTCTGAAATAAAAATCATTGTATCTAATAGCTTAATAACTTCTAATTTCGCCTTTATATAACCAATCTGGAATTTTTATACAACCGTTATCAATTAACTTTCTAACTTCAGGGTGGTTTTGAAGAATAAGCCTTATCGTTCTCACAGATACATACGCTTTACGCATAATATTTTTTTGTTTTTCATGAATATTTGCATCGCAGACGTTTTCCTGATACTTATGGCATTCTTTTGCTCGCTCTGGGATGATTTCTTTTTGCCAAACGTTTATTACGTCTTCTTTTATGTTGTTTTTTGAATTACGCGGTTTAAAATATTTTTCTAAAAATTCCTTTAGCATCGACACAGTTCCTTTTCTTTCAGATTTTATACATTTGCCATTTTTATCATACAGCTTTTGTAAAGTTGATATTTGGCCGTCGAAGAATTTAGGATTCAGGTTATCGCAAAATATTTTGTTTAATTTTACGATAAACTCTCTATAATTTTTAGATGTCTCGTTTATAGGTACTTGAAATTCTGGCATGTATATATTTGAAAAATCTTCTTTAAAGAACGACTTACCATAAACTTGAGTCGTCATTTGGTTGATCATTTTTTGTTCCTCCAGAAACGCTTCAAAAATGCTGACTTTTTCTGGGAATTCTCCTAATATCGAGCATTTATAATAATCATAATCAGGCGCACATTTTTCAGATATACTGTCAATTTCAAAACTTTCCCAATATTTTTGATGCTTAGCAGGCAATTCCTGGTGAAGATCGCGTAGATAAACACAAATCGCGTGTCGTTCATAATTTTCGCCTCTGTAGGCTAATCCATATCGCAAATTAACACTATTATCGTCCGGAGTATTTCTACACGATATCAAGCCTTCAGAGCCATACGATTTTACTTCATATATCGGATCATCCTTATATCGGTCTAACACATTTGTTTGAAAGTATCTGTACGTAAGTTGTGGATACCCCAGCTGTAATAGCCTAGAATACTTTGGTTGCTCGAGTAACTTTACTTTAGGTATGTCTTTCCGCAGTATTTTTTCTGATGGATATAACCCAATATCTAAAAACGGATGATTGCGTTTATTAGAGAAGATATCTTCATTATGCTCTTCTCTAAGATAGATATTAGGTAAATTATCTAAATATGCTATTTGCTTATTAACAGAAACATCTGGAAAACGTTTAATGTTGGAATTTCCGTCTTTAACTATCGTTATAGACTCATTTTTCACCAAAGAAAGTAATGCTCCTTTTAGGTCGCTTACGTTTGTTGGCTCACCAATAATCATATGTAGTCCTTTGTACCTTACATTTTCAGGATAAAACCAATAAACCAAGTTATCTAACTGAATGCCATTAAAATTCCGTGATTTCACGAAAAAATCACGGATTACTTTTAATAATTCTTTTTCATCAATCACTTTTGTTTATAAGAATACAGAAGAAAATCTATTTTCATCAATATACTCCATAAGAGGCATTCCTTTTAATCCTTAGTTTCTTTAAGGTCGGCGTTTCGAGGCAACCGTATCTACACCTCTCTCGTTTCTAACCATATAATAGACCTCTTCAAAGCCTTTACTAGAAGCAATATAACCTTTTGCCTTCTTTTTGGTCTGCTAATACCTTCTTTGGCATCCGTAAATCCTTGTGCTCTTGTTGTTCTTAAGTTTTATAGATAAAGTACAGTTAGCCATAGATACATTTTTTATCTTAGCTACTACCTCTTGTATGATTGACTGATTAAGGTATCGTCACCATTCCCTGATTGCTTCTTCCGTAAGCTACCATTCTCGTCATTATTTTTGTAAATTCTGGATTATTTGCGGATTGATTGAAACTTAGCATCGTCAAGGATTTGATATTAAATTGCGCTTGTGTTAAGCCAACATTGAGTAATATTTGAGAACCATGAAACGCGGAATTAATTGCAAAAACCTATACAATTTTCTGTTTCTTTAGGTTTGTTATAGTAGCGCAAAGCGCTTGTCGACACATTTTGGCTGTGTGCATATCTGGGTTAAAGTTAGCTTTCACTTGTTTCTCAGGATGAATGTAATTTCTAAAATTTCGCAAACCATCACTAAACTTCTTAACATCTTCTCGCAAATAGCCCTTGTCATAACTAACATCTATAAGCTTAGCAAGCGACCAAGAACACTCAAGGTTTCGTGACTTTTTTAAGAATAAACTTAAAATGCCTTCAAGAAGGCTGCCAGCCATAAGAATAGCAGCAAGTGGAGCATTATTTTTTATACAAATTTGCATTTCTTTAAATCTCTGTTCAAGTACTTCTTTAAGGTTCGGTTCTAATCCAAGAAAATCCAATGTCACATCGTCAAACTTGATTGCCAAAAACTTTTGCTCTTCTTGCTTAAGTTTCTCCAAATCTTCACCCTCTTTGCACATTTCTTTGTTTTGGGAAGTTTTTATATATTTGCCTTTCTCCTTGTGATGGGCAACAAGTTCTTCCGGTAGGCTTAAGATTGAAGGAAAAGTGGAATCTATTTCTCGCATATTTTCCAGCCAATCTATAAGATTTATAATTTCTATATTACAGGATAATATTTCCTCTTTTACATAACCTTGTTGACTGTATATTTTGGTATTGTCCGGTATAATTTTTAATTTGCTAGCGTGAGTATTCCAGAGCAGTTCTCTTATTTCTTTTGCAAACGGAGAGAAATCGTATATTGCAGCTATTGATGAATTTTGGTCGTGCCAGTATGTGTAGTCAACGTCACACTTACCGCAATTCACATAATCGACCCTCAAAATAAAACCTGGTAAATCGACATATGTTATCATATCCGTTACCATGTCTTTACCTTCGTCGCGAGGATAATTTTTCCTATCTTCCTCTAATTGCCTTAGTTCATCTTCAGTTGGCTTATAGATGCTCATCGCTTTGATTCCCTCTCTACATAGTTGCCCCATCAAGCCATCACCATTTTACGTTCTGGCAAATACTGGGCTGATTGTAAGTAACTCTAATTCATATCCCGAATGAGCTAGCTTGTCTTTCCATAACGTCGGACGTAAATCCCGCTTAGTTACTGACTGGTTTTATTATATCCGTTCTACATGGGAACAACAACTCTGTACCAAGAGATATTTTCTTTATCTCTTTATATCCTTGTTTGTTAGCATTTCCAATATTCTCCAAGCATGAGATCTAGCGCTCACATTTATACCCACGTATCTTACTGGAACCAACTAGAACCTTCCGGAATTATTTAGAGAAATAAAATATATAAAACCTCATTCCCCCAAAAGTATTTCATAATTGTATTAGAATTATACAAACTCGCACATATATAAACTTGGTGGTCACAACAGAGACCAACTTCATTTTAAATTACGCTTGATTTCCAATAGCTTGCAACGTCCTAGACTTGAAGTTTTCCCAAATGTATACATAAATATATACAAAAAATCTCAATGTGCCCCTTCTTGCCTTTTCCATTCTTCTATATAAATCCAAACGAATCTATGTTAAATTAACAAAATGAAAATTCAAATAGTTATTACAAATGAAAACCTCTAATAATTTCTCGCCAAAGGAAGACATAATCTTCAAAATGATCTTTGGAGATCCAAAGCATCCGAAAATACTAATACATTTCTTGAACTGCATAATAAAGCCTAAATCTCCCATTAAGAATGTAGAGATAGT
>JAITTR010000025.1 GCA_031286725.1 Holosporales bacterium
ACTAACGTCTTATGAACCTACCTCTTTCGACTTAAACAACATTCAATACTTTGCGAATATACTTAAGCTCATTAACGACGGTGTAACGAAAGCCAATATAGGTAATTTATCGATGCATCTACATAATTTGTTCGGTAATTCTTCAACTATACAAGCTTTATCCGATAATCCAATCGCCAATCTCACTATTAGATTAATTTCTGCATTATCCCATCCAAGAGTATTAAAAATTACTTTAAACGGAATGTCGGAATTTAGGCTTAGCCAGATCTCTGACGCAATAGGGAGCCAGAGATTTGTTCCGTTTAATAAAGAAAAGTTTGAAGCTCTTTGTGGCCGAGCATTTGAAGGAACGGAGTTAGTAGGCAGCGTATTTCAAAAGGCATCTGATTTAGGATTAGCAATTACTCAGTTGAATACAGCGTTTTCAACAAAAGTAGAGCCAGAACTCTACGGTTTATTGAAGTATATGACCCTAGACAGTTCTTTACTACGAATGTTAGAAAACGTTTTCATCGCTATAGAACGGCCATTTGATGACAGAGAATTAAGAGGTAGATTAACGGACTTGATGAGGAAAATGGATGAGATAAGCTACGAAGACTTCGATAAATCCTGTTCATTTAGGAATTCTCTTTTTGCTTTCAGTAGACAAATTCAGTCGTTGGCAGCTCCCGAAGAGGGAGGAGGAGTGCAACCTTCAGTTGAAGTTTCCCAAAGTCCGCCAGATTATGGCTTTCCAAGCGCCCCTTCAAGAGCTGAAGTTTGTTGTGCTCCGGTAGCAGCCATGCCTCAACCCTGTTGCGCTCCTTGTAGCATTGCCGTTTCTCATCAACCTCTGACAGGTTTTAAAACCTCTCTGTTGGAAATGGTGTCCAATCATATGCGTCCTGTCGAGGTAACTGACGCTCGACTTTTCCAGCGTATTCTTCAATTGTCCGAAATGACTGAAACACCGCCTGAATGTATTCGATGGATAACAAAGAAAGTATTAAAAACTGTAGCTCAGGTTTCTTCTCATATTCCTGAAGTAATTGACGCTCATATTTTTGAGCGTTCCATTGCATTGTCCAAAAAGACAGAGATACCTTATGAATATATTCAATGGATAGCCAGGAAAATATTAAAAACCGCTCAGGGCTATTAGTTAAAAAGTATTGTTTCAAAGAAGCGTTCTCCATCTCTTACGCTTCTTCTTTTTTATTTAGTTTCTCTATAAGTTATTCGGCTTTGCGCCTTCCTTTACCTATTAATTTGTACGTTAACGCTTTTGGCAAAGTGGGAAATACGATGATAAGCGAACTGTTTGGGACGGGACGTTCGCTAGCGCGGCCATGCCTCCGCAAAAAATGCTCAGTTTTAATAAATGCTGGATTATGCTTAAACGATTTTCAGTAATATTGTTAACTGTATTAAATTACCTTGGGACAAGTCCTTTGCGGAGCGGATAAATTTACAAGATTTTTTGCCTAATATTTCTTCGGTTTTCTTATTGACACGAAAGAGGGTTTTATGTTAAAATAAAAGAAGATTTAGCGTTTTAATTTCTTTTTGAAGAGGTTGTTTTTCATTTATGTCAAAAAGAGTCAACTCGAAATATAAAATTGATAGAAGGTTGGGAGTAAATCTTTGGGGGAGGGACAAGAGTCCTTTTAACATTAGAAATTACGCCCCTGGAGAGCATGGCAAAAACAAGTCGAAACCTTCAGATTATTGTATCCACTTGCATGCTAAGCAGAAACTAAAAGGTTATTACGGAAACATAGGCGAAAAACAATTCAGGAAAATTTTCCAAGAGGCGATAAGAAGAAAAGGCGACACTTCCGAGACGTTGATAGAATTGCTCGAAAGAAGATTGGACGCGGTTGTTTATCGTATGAAGTTTGCGATTACCGTTTTCGCCGCAAGGCAATTGGTTAACCATGGTCATATAGCCGTCAATGGGAAAAGAGTCGATATTCCTTCTTATAGACTAAAAGACGGAGACGAGGTCTCTATTATAGGAAAAATGAAAGATAACGCCAATACGCTTGCCTCAATTGAATCGCGAGAAAGAGATATTCCGGATTATTACGAAATGGAGCAAAAAGGAATAAAAGGAAAGTTTATTAGAGCTCCAAAACTTATAGACGTTCCGTATCCCGTTAACATGGAACCAAATTTAGTTATTGAGTTTTACTCAAGGTAATCGGATTTGTTTTTTGTTTGTTTTCGCCGACTGCTATTTTTATTGTCGGCGTTTTTAATAAGCGTAGTATATGCGCAATCTTCAAAAGAACCTAGCGATATAAATAAACAAGTCGAAACATATATGAATAGTTTAGATTGTGTTTATTCTCGATTTTTTCAGATTAGAGAAAATAAAGGTTACTCCGGAAATTTTTGGCTTAGAAAATATGATGGATTGGCGAATGTTAGGATAGAATACACGGAAGGGTTGAAACAAAATATTCTCATACATGGAGACAAGGTAATCATTAATGACGGAAAGAAGAAAAAGACTCTTTCTATTTCCCGGACTCCAGTTTTTTCCGTTTTAAGCGGAAAGTTAGATTTGTCTAAAGAAAATACCGAAATTATTGAAAATTCAAATGAAATCTTGAGATTGAAAATAAAAGCCTATAAAAGCGGAGAGTTAACGTTATTATTTTCTAAATACAAAACAACGAGAAATATACAAGCTTTAGAAGGATGGATATTTTTTGATGGAAAATCTGAAACTTTATTTACTTTTGATCCGGATACTTGGTCTGTTAAAGACAAAAGAAAAACTCCTTTGAAAATATTCAATATAGATTAATAGCTTTACTAAAATTAACTTATTATTTTCTTTATATTAGATAAAGTAGCTTTCGTATGCTTATCTAATCTTTTATCTATTTGGTTTATCCAATAGTTGATGGAATCGTAAGATCTTTCTATTCTATTGGAAATATAACGAATAATTTCCTTAGAAACCTTTATTCCTCTTTGTAATAACATTTTTTCTATTATCAATAGCATAGCCAGCTCGTTAGGAGGCTGTATTCTTATTACGTTTATGGTCGACATTCTAGATCTTATATCGTTTAGTTTTAGGTCCCATTTAGTTGGGGGCGTATTAGCCGTAAGTAGAAGGTATGCATTTTTTTCTTTTATCGTGTTGTATATATAAAACAACAGAATACTATCGGTTATTTCGTCTGCGTTGTCTATGACAAAATATTTTTGAGAAGAAGTATTTGAAGATATCTCATACCATTTGGCGAAAATGTCTTCCTTAGCGTGGATAAATTCGGCTCCCATCCTAGAAGCCCAAATCTTTGATAAGAGGGTTTTTCCGGATCCGGATTCCCCAACTAAACACACAAAACAATCCTGGATTTTAAACGGCCATTTTTCAAGCCATTCAAAAGCGTACCTATTACAATCGCTAACAACAAAATCCGAGTTTTTATAAGAAAATGCCCAAGAGATAGGTAAAGTTAATTGACGAAAAGACATTGGTTTATAAAGACTGTTTTCCTGTTACATCCGCCGCTATATATATTCCGAACGATCATATAGTCCTTACCGTTAATACGTTTGCTGCGTTTAACAGATTATCGTAATTTTGCTTAATACGCAATATAACGTTGTATCATTAAGCCCTCAAACGAGGAGAGAAGAAAAATACAAAACAAATTATTTTAACAGCGCTTCAAAATTCAAAGAAATATTAATTCTCTCAGTTTCCGGATTATGGACAAAAAACGCTTGTTGGTAATTCAAAAGGAGTAAAAACAAGGGATTTTTGACGATTATATCCAATCGATGCGAGAGAAATAGAAGCTCCTCTACTCATGCGAAGTTTCTTGCAATTAATACGCTCGAATTCAATTGCTTAAGTAAGTTTATGGTCAATTTAACCGCGAAAATGCCTTGACGTAAAACAGGAGAAATTATATAATATTGTATACGATTTTTCAGGTTTGGCCGAGTGGCAGAATGGTTATGCAGAGGACTGCAAATCCTTGTATGTCGGTTCGATTCCGGCCTCGGCCTCCAAAAATGCATTTACAAGGTTCCACAAAAGTCTAATTTAGCCACGGAATGCCTTGAAAAACGGGGTTTCTCTATTTCTTGTCCTCTAAACAATTCTGTATGATTTTAGTTGATTCTAATAGAATGTGCGAGTATAAATGTGGGTATAAAAATTAAAGATGTGGGTACATTAGCGTATGTCAAGAGAGAGTTAGGAATGTTGACGGATTTAACTTGCAAGAATTTAGAGTCGAGGGATAAAATTTATCGTCGAGCAGACGGAAAGGACTGTGTCTGGAAATAAATCCCTCTGGCAGTAAGTACTGGCGTTTGCGATATAGATTTGGTAACAAAGCAAAAGTCGCGGCTCTGGGAATATATCCGGAGGTGTCTCTGAAAGAGGCTAGAACAAAAAGAGATGA
>JAITTR010000093.1 GCA_031286725.1 Holosporales bacterium
TATTTGCGTATTTTTTTCTTTGGCGAGTTTCATTAAGCATTTCCCGCCGGAAATTATTGCTTCTTTTGTGGCTATCGCTAGTCTTTTAGCGTATCCCAAAGAGCTAAAAGTTGGAATTATCCCGGCGTTCCCGGAAATAGCCATAACGCAACAATCGACGTCAATAGCCGCAATATTTTCTAATTCCTCCCCCGGGAAAATTTGCGTTGGATAAGAAGATAATTCAGATTTTACTATATTATACGATTTCTCATTTGTTATGCAGATACATTTCGGTTTATACAGCTTCGCTTGCTCTAGGATTAACTTAAAATTTTTATGCCCAGTTATCGCGAGTATTTCGAAATTATTAGATGAAGCTATATCTAAGGCTTTTCTTCCTATGCAACCGGTCGACCCCAAAATACTTATAGTTTTCATAGCAATATTATTTTTATCAAAATAAATGAGTAAGTAGCTAGGAAAAGGCTGTCTAATCTATCGCAAAGTCCGCCGTGCCCGGGGATTATATTTCCTGTGTCTTTCACGTTTAATATTCTTTTTACCTTAGATTCCAATAAATCCCCCAGGACGGCTGAGATTGTTATAAGTATTGAAGCATAAAAAAGTTTAGCGTTATTGTTTAAAACGTTATATACATAGAAATAAGAAGTTAAAATAGAAAAAACAGATCCTGCTAATACTCCAGACCAAGTTTTATTTGGGCTAATTTTAGGAGCGAATTTTAGGCCGCCAATAAGTTTCCCGCCAAAATATGCGAATATATCGCAAGACCAAACGATAAAAAATATCCACAAAATATACAACTTATAAGAAATATCATAATAAGTATTATCTTTATAATTTTCAATAATCAAGAATAAAGCTGGGATAGTTATGTAAACAATCCCAGAATAAAGTAAGTATTTCTTCTTTTTCCTTTTATTAATTTTTATCCATTCGTATAGCATAATAAAAAAGCCTAATAGGATAGATAAAAAGAACTCACAACCTCCATTTAGAATTATCCAAACGCCGGCTCCGGCAAGAGCAATCCCGTTTATGATTCTCATCAATAAATTATTTGCCATATGTCCTCTTTCTTTTTGAGAAGTCGTTTATAGCCTCGTTTAACTCTTGTTTATTAAAGTCCGGCCAAAATAATTTTGAAAAATAAAATTCCGTATACGAATGTTGCCATAATAAAAAATTGCTAATTCTTTGTTTAAACCCTGTTCGGATCATCATATCCGGATCCGGAATTCCTGTGGTATCCAAATTATCCGAAAAGTTCTTTTCGGTAAATTCTATTTTCTTCTCGGCTATTTTTCTTGCCGCTCGAATTATATCGTCTTTCCCGCCGTAGCTAATGGCTAAACAAACGGTAATTTCTTTATTATTTTTGGTTTTCGCCTCGTATTCTTTTAATATGTTCTGAAACTCTTGATTTAATTTAGTTATATCGCCAATTACTTTCAATTTAGCACCGGCGTTCAAGACTTTTTTAATCGATTCGTCGGTTTTGAAAAAACGCATAGCTAACGCCATAAAATTCTCAATCCAATCTTTTGGTCTTTTCCAATTTTCATAAGAAAAGGCGTAAAACGTCGTATATTTTATTCCAATTTCCTTGGCCCATATTATCGCTTCGGCCATTGTTCTCATTCCTTTGAGATATCCGGCCATTATCGGAATATTGTTCGTCCTTGCCCAAGACGAATTTCCGTCCATAATAAACGAAACATGCTCAGGAATATTCATAAAGCGGCTACTCCATTAAATTTCCAAACTTTGTCAATCTCCCGTCAAAGAATAGCTTTATAGTCCCAACGGGGCCATGTCTTTGTTTTGCTATTATTATTTCGGCTCTGTTATATATTTTCTCCATTTCAATTTGCCATTTATCGTGTTCTACGGTTCCTTCTTGCGGTTCTTTTCTTGATTTATAGTATTCTTCTCTAAAAACAAACATAACAACGTCGGCATCTTGCTCGATAGATCCAGATTCCCGTAAGTCTGATAATTGCGGTTTTTTATCTTCCCTTTGTTCGACGGCTCTTGAAAGCTGAGAAAGAGCTAAAACTGGAATATCTAATTCTTTCGCTACCCCCTTCAGAGTTCTGGTGATTTCCGAAATCTCCTGGACTCTATTGTCAGAAAACCTTCCGACTTTTCCAGAGTCGATAAGCTGCAAATAATCAATAACAATAAGGCCTATGTTGTATTGTCTTTTTAATCTTCTCGCTTTATTTCTAATTAAATTAGCAGTTATATTTGGAGTATCGTCTATGAATAAATTTAATTTTTCTAAATCCTGGCTTATAGTTAAAAACTTATCAAACGAATCTTTTGGAATTTCGCCTCTTCTTATATTATCCGACGGAACTCCAGATTCGCTTGCCAAAATTCTCGTGGCCAATTGCTCCGCGGACATTTCGAGAGAGAAAAAAACGACCCCTGCGCCGTCTTGGGAATTATTCAATTTAGCTTTTGCCGCATTGAAGGCTATGTTGGTAGCAAAAGCGGTTTTCCCCATAGAAGGCCTTCCCGCAACGACCAATAAATCGGATCTATGCAATCCGCCGAGCCATTTGTCCAAAAGCTTAAACCCGGAGGTTATTCCGACTATTCGGCTGTCTTTTTTAAACGCGGAAGTCGCCGATTCTATAGATTCGGCCAACGCGTCGCTAAACTGAACCAATCTGCCTTTTCCCGTTATTCCCATAGCTATTTCGTAGAGGCTTTTTTCAGCGTCTTCTATTATGTCTATAGCTTTTTCGTCCGCTTTTAACTCTTTCGCCTTAAAAACGCTTCTATCGCTTATTTCGACTATTTGGCGTCTTAGATATAAATCGTAAATAATTTTAGCGTATTCCTTGACGTTGCTTAAGCTTATTGCCGAGTCGACTAAATCCAGAATATATTTCTGCTCTCCTGCCGCTTTAAACATTTCGTCAGATTTTAAATAGACGCTTAAAGTTATCGGATCCGCGATAGAGCCCGAATCCCTTATTTTTCGAATAGCGTCAAAAATTTTAGAATGCAATTCTGCGGCAAAGTGATACGATACGAAATAATCGGGTATTGTGTCTAATACCGAATTTTCAAGTATCAAAGCCCCCAAAAGAGCTTGTTCCGCATCCGTATTATGAAGGGTCATTTGTTCCATCCGACGATTATGGCATATTTTAACGGAATAATAAATATGTTCCTTTACCTTTAAATTATAGCTTCTGCGATAAGAAATCTAGATTTCACAAGTTTGCCACAGCGTTTATATATGCTTTTTGTTATATTTTTTAGATAAATTTTATATACGGGGGCGGATATGGTATTTTTTAATTATACCATATCCGCCCTGAAGATTTGTCAAGGTCCGCTCGCGTTGCTCGCTCTCCACCTTGACAAATCGAGAGTCGATTAACTTTCATACTTTTCCTTTTGGAGCGAAAAAAAGAGAGCAATCGAAATAATTGGTATATAAGGAAATATATGATGAGCCGTTAGCTTATAAAAGATTTCTTTCTGGCGTAGGATATGATAGTATTACAATAATATTATGGTCAAATTTTTGTTAGATGAATAAGTTAACTTTATTTATTATAGCTTGCGTTTTGGCAGGCTGTTCTCGCGAGCTTGATTTAAAACTCCTTGAAAATAAAGATGCCGGGGAGATTTTAAATATGGGCAAAAAAGAAATGAACGCGAAAAATTATTCTGATGCAGTCCAGATTTTTGAAGAACTTGAGAGATTGTATCCCTATTCGAAATTAACCGCAGACGCCCAGATATACGAGGGCGATTGCAATTATAACTTAAAAAAATACGACGAAGCGATTTCCGCTTTTGAAATTTTCGTAAAAACTCACCCAATTCACAATAAAGTTCCATACGCGTTATATATGTTGGGACTTATAAATTTTGAACAAATGCCTATAATAGAGAGAGAGCAGGACTCCACGGCAAAAGCTTTGTCGTATTTTGACGAGTTATGTCAAAAATATCCGGAATCGAAATACGCAGAAGATTCCAAAGAAAAAATTAAAAAACTGCATCAACAAATGGCCGGAAGAGAAATTCTTGTGGCAAGATATTACCAATCGAGAAATAACTTTACCGCCTCGATTGGCAGATTAAATACCGTTATAAACGCGTATTTGGACACAAATCACGCACCCGAAGCTATGCTTAGGCTAGTTGAATGTTACGTCGCGATGGGTCTTTTAAACGAAGCAAAAATAATGGATAAACTCCTTGCTAAGAACTTCCCAAAGTCAAAGTGGGCAAAATATTCCAAAACCTTGTTGTCCAACGTTACTCGACAATAATTTTTCTAAAGCCATTAGCATTGGCGGAACTGGACTATAAAAAAAGAGCAAGATTTTTATTACTTAGAAGCAAGACGGATAATGTAAGCATTTCGGGTGATTTTAAATAACACTTTGTTTTTCTGTGAAGTCTCGCTAGATATCTCAAGACAGAGTTGAACGACTCAACCAAAGCAGGTCTCCGATTTGCCAACTACGTGAGAAACTCCTTCTTCTTAGACTAAAACTTCGGAATACGCGGGATATCCGTCCGTATAAACGAAGTCAATTTTATTCATTTTTACTCTATTCCAGAGTTTTTTAAAGTTTCTATGCCACCGTCTCCGATTTCAAACGAATCAAGACGCAGCCGGTTTCGGGCAACAGTAGTCCATAGCTTGATTTTGTTAGTTTTTGGGGACGTAAGTATACAATTCGTCAAGTTCCAAAACTGGAATCTCCTTGGTTTCCGTTTTTTCTCAACCCTCGTTCCAAGGCGCTTTATCCAATGAATTATCAGCGGATAATGTATTTTAATCGAGTAAATCTGGCGCAAAATCCTCGCTATCCTTCTGAATCCGCAACCCTCCAAAATATAGCGTAATGGCTGTATTTTTATCTGATTGGAGTATTTTTCTTTCTTATTCCCTTCCGTCTGATTCCTCTCGCAAAGTTTTCAAAGATAACGTTACTTTCCTTTGACAAATCCGTTCTTACATAACGCCTCTGATCCGCAATAATTACGCTTTCTCATCTTTTTTCCCTCTCTCAACATCAAAACATTATACCTCCCTCATTTATACGCCAGTCCTGAATTGGCAGCTAAAAACAGTTTTTTAGTATTAAATCTCCATTCGCTCTTCTTTAAATATATTCATATCAATTTCAACATAAAGCAACAAGCTAAAACGGGTTTTTGGCTAAAATACCCGATTATAATCGTTTTCAGTCAATAATCTAAAAGAAACTTGAAAACGGTCTCCCGTTTTCAAGTTATTCTACGGTTACATTAACGGTTTTTGCTCTCTGGAAAGCTTTTGCGCTTCCAAAGTATCCCAGTTAATTATTTGAGCTTGTAAAACAGGACACAGCAAATGTTTAGATAAAGCGCCTAACCAACGCTTTGCGGTACTGCCTTTGCCGAAAGTAGAACTGACTTCGTCCAAATAAGATACTTGAGCTTTCAAAACAGGACTCAACCAATGCTTGTATAAAGTGTGGAGCGTAATTTCCTTTGATAGTTTACCGGCGTTAAAATTATTAATAGCTAACGGAACAATCGTCTCCGCCACGGCAATTCCGGCTAGAGTTAAGGTTCCTTTGAGCCATGAGTCCCCATTGACGAACTCGCTCAAATTATACTCTGAAGCTGTTATGCCATTGATGAACTTGCTCGAATTAATCGCTTGAACTTTTGTTTCGCTGACAGCGCCCTCGCTGGCATAAGTATTAAAAATTCCCAATGTCATTAAGCTTCCTAAAATTATTATTTTTTTGTTCATATTTTACCTCCATTAATAATGTTATACTCTTTTGAAGAGTTGACCTCAACCCTCCGTTCTAGAAGGTTTTCTTAACCTTCATTATTAGATTATCAAACAATAGTTAAAAAAGAGTTAACGTGCCCAAAAATTGAGATCGTTCTTAGAGCGAAAGAAAAAACTAATTCACGAATCGATTTGTCAAAGCGCAAAGCAAGCTAATCTTGATAAATCTTCAGGGCGAATATTAACGATAGGGTGAAAAAACTTGGCGATACCTATAACTTTGCGCTAATATAAAAATAAGATTTGTTCCTACAAATCGGCAGATAAATTTATAAAGATAATATTTAGCCGCTTCGCTTAAAGCGCTAATACTTTGAGGTTTTTAATTATGGCTAGCAAATTACTAATTGACGCACATTACGATGACGAAACAAGAATAGCGATAATAGACGATAAAGGAAAGCTAGAAAGCTTCGAGTCTGAGCATATGGGGAGAAAGTTAATAAAAGGGAATATTTACCTCGCAAAAATTATTAGAATAGAACCCTCGATTCAAGCGGCTTTCATAGACTATGGCGACAACAAGCATGGATTCTTGCCGTTTTCGGAAATTCATCACGATTATTTTAATAAAAACATAGTGAAATCTACCGAGACTGAAAACCTCGCGTTAGAGGCCGATGGCAAAAAGAAGCATGCTCAAAATTACAAAATTCAGGAAGTTATTGCTTTGAATCAAATTGTGTTAGTCCAAGCTCAAAAAGAAACTCGCGGAAATAAGTGCGCTTATTTTTCAACCTATATAAGCATTCCCGGCCGATATTGCGTTTTAGTTCCCAATCCCGCGGGAACCATAAATAAAGGGGTTTCTAAAAAAATCTCATCAGACGAAAAAGATAGATTAAGAGAAATTATATCTTCCTTAGATATTCCCGAGGGAATGGGGTGCATAATAAGAACGGCAGGAGAAAATAGAACGAAACAAGAAATCAAAAGAGATTTCGAATATCTCATAAGGTTTTGGAACGAAATTAGAGAATCAATTGCGTCTTCAATAGCTCCGACGCTAATACACGAGGAAGGCAATATAATAAAGAGAACTATTCGAGATCTTTATAAAAGAAATTCAGATAAGATTCTTGTGCAAGGCCAATCCGCTTATAAAGAAGCGAGATCTTTTATGAAAACGTTTACTCCAAGCCACGTTAAAAAAGTAGAGTTATATAAAAACAATGAAACCAATATTTTTCAAAAATATGGCGTTGAGGAAAAGATAAGCGAGATCCTAAATCCCATTGTAACTTTGCCTTCAGGAGGAACTATTGTAATCAACCCTACAGAAGCTTTAACCGCAATTGACGTTAACTCTGGAAAATCAAAAACTGAAAGAGCCATAGAAGACACGGCGTTAAAAACCAATTCAGAAGCCGCATACGAAATAGCAAGACAATTAAAATTACGCGATATTGCGGGAATTATAGTAATAGATTTTATAGATATGATTGAGCGAAGTTCTGTTTCTAAAGTTGAAAAAGCTTTTAAAGACGCTATAAAAGACGATTCCTCGAGTTTACAAATCGGGAGAATTTCTCAATTCGGTCTTTTGGAAATATCGCGTCAGCGATTGCGACCAAGTTTGTCAGATTCGACTTTTGTCGCGTGCCAGCATTGCTTGGGCTCTGGAAAAGTATTCTCAGACGAAAGCTCTGCTTTGTCGATAATAAGAAAAATAGAAAACTTCTTAATTGACAACAAGCCAAAGTCTATTCTTGTCGAAGTCGCAAGCGGAGTAGACTTATTTATTCTTAACTCGAAGAGAAAATTAATCTCCAATATGGAGGAGACTTATAAAACGGGTATAGAAATAGTGGGGAATCCTGCGTTTTCTTCCCATGAGTGTAATTTTACCGTTAAGGAATGCCTATTGAAAAATTTTGACGAAGAAAAGATTTCGGAGAATATTACCGAAGAGAAAAAGTATCCTAACAAACCAAAGAAAAATATTAAAAAACAAGTTTATTCGAAGAATTCAAAAAGTAAAAATACAAAATCTTCGGAATTGCAGAATAAAACTAATATAAACAAACAAATCCCAACAGAAACATCAAAATCCGAAACTCCTGAAGTTGCTTCTCAACCCGAGAAGCAAAAATCCGGTTGGCTAAAAAAGATCTTGGGGAAATAACGATATTATCTTTCTAATGGGATACCCATATCCGCCCGAGAGATTTGTCAATGTCCTCCCGCATTTTGCTCTTTCTTATTAAATTAGGTTTAAAAAGAGTTCTCTTGAGATTATTCAAGAGAGATAACATTTGGCTTAGTAAGCACGCGGACATTTTATGCCTCCCCCAATTTATGTCTATATCCAAAAGGAAATATATGAGGTTCAGAAAATTTACTCTAATCGTTTGATTATGTCCTCAATATACCTCTTGAACCTTCTAGTATCTCCCTGAAACTTTTTAAGAAAATATTTCAATGCTGAAAGTTTCACAACAGAACTATTTTCAACATTAGTATTGCACAAAACCTTGAATATCGTTGCATCCAGAGTAAAATGGGGGACAGATTCTAGTTCTTAGTAATGCTCTGCTTTTGATTAATTTATAGCAAACTTTATCAAAAAGTTTTGAAAACCCTCAACTTATCGTATCTCTTACTATAATAAGAATCAGCTTTGTCCCCTCGCAACTTATCCTTTGAAATAGTTTCATAAACAGAAAGCTATGAAAATAACTTCACGCTTAGTTTGAAGAACTCTAATTTCCTATTGCCATACAATCTTCTTCGAGGACAAAACAAACTACTCTTTTCCCAACCAAATTAGTTTATACAGACGGCTAACTTCTCG
>JAITTR010000012.1 GCA_031286725.1 Holosporales bacterium
AACTATTGATCAGCGACCTGTTGAAATATCATCGCCTACTCATGGATTAGGATTTCGGAATGATAGTCAACGTACTAGAGTCGTTTTATCTTCCACTTATTTCACTAATGGTCCTCTTAGCGACACAACAAAGACAGCTTTAAATTTCATATTTATGCCGGAAGCTTGGGAACGTTGGGAAGAGCTCCGTGAACATGGTACGTCAATAGGGGACATTTTCCGCACAATGCATAGCCAAAGACATATCCCAATAGAAGTAATGAATCTTCTAGAAATCCAGTAGCATAGGCGGGTTCTTTATAACGTTTGGAGTCTACAAATGTCTTTATGTGTTCTATCGCTATCAAATAAGATATCTAAACCCTTAGTATTGGCTGGAGCGACATCCGCTCCGCCTCCTTTGGCAGTAATAGAAGTTCTTTGAGGAAGGCCTTTTCTAATTCTGAACAATCCGGTCACTCTGTCGCAAGGTCTTAATTAGCCATTTCCAACGCCTTTTCATAAGCGAATTCCTCGGAAATGTCTCAGGGTCTGAAAACAAGATATATGGAGGCATGCGCATCCGTTGCGCATCAGCATGTCTCGCGCTCTTGTGATTTTGGAAACAGTCATTTAAATGCCCTAAGCTCCGCCAGGAAACGCAGGAACAGAAGGCTAATAGTTGTCAGGTCCCGGATATATGGAATCGCTATTTATAGCAATCGTATGCTCGGCTTAGTCTTTCTTCCAATAGCCTATAGCAAAAAGGGAGGGCGTCCATTCCCCCCTACCTTTTTCCCGCTCCACAATCCTATATCTAATTGCGGATTTGAATGCAAGGAAAGCAAATAGACAAAGCGAAAATCAGTTTCCATTTCCTTTAAACCTAGGGATACCATAATTTGGGAGAAATTATGGTTTTAGCCACTAATTTCTTGCCTTCTACGGACGACAAAGGGCTCGACGATTTGTTCAATTCAATTTGGATATCTTCGTTCAGGATTTAAATTTTATCGCTTTTTTAGGACAGGCTTTTTGGCACAAGCCACAGTATGCGCATTTATCTTTATCAAATATGTAATTATTTTTATCAATAATCTGTATCGATCTATTGGGACATATAGACGAACAGTTTTTGCACCCTATACACTTAGAATTGTCTATAAAAAAATATCTTCTAAACCCCGCGTTTCTTTTTATGTCCTTCAAGTTTTTTGTTACTGGCTTTTTAAAAATGCATTTAATCCCGAGCAAAATAGCGTTAAAAATATCGACAAGAAAAACAGTTTTTATGAATTCTTTAATCATCGGAAATCTTTAAAGCCTCAATAAACGCTTTTTGAGGAATCTCAACGTCCCCAAACTGCCTCATTCTCTTTTTTCCTTCTTTTTGCTTTTCAAGAAGTTTTCTTTTTCTTGTTACATCCCCGCCATAACATTTCGCTAACACGTCTTTTCTATAAGCGGAAACCGTTTCTCTCGCTATTACTTTACCTCCGATAGTCGCTTGTATGGCTATTCTAAACAATTGTTTTGGTATGAGGTCTTTAAGCTTAAGGCAAAGAGCTCTTCCTCTTTTTTCAGATTTTGCCCTATGAATAATCATAGAAAGAGCGTCTACGGGTTCGCCGTTAACTAATATCGAAACTTTGACTAAATCCCCCTGTCTGTATTCCGTCGGTTGATAATCAAAAGAAGCGTAGCCTTTAGTTGCGGATTTTAACCTGTCATAGAAATCAAAAACGATTTCATTAAGAGGCAAGTTATATTGAACAACAGCCCTGTCTTTGATAAAACGTATATCTATTTGCTCTCCCCTTTTATCTTCGCAAAGAGCCAAAACACTTCCGATATATTTTTCGGGAACTATGATCGTCGCTTTTATCCAAGGCTCCTCTATTTTATTTATTTTGACAATTTCCGGCATTTCCGCAGGATTATGCAGTTCTACTAATTCGCCATTTGTTAAATAAATTCGATATATAACGCTTGGGGCGGTCGTTATTATATCAACGTTAAATTCCCTATCTAATCTTTCTTGAATTATTTCAAGATGCAACAATCCCAAAAACCCACACCTAAACCCAAAGCCAAGAGCCGCGGACGTTTCCATTTCGAAACTAAAGCTAGAGTCGTTTAAATGCAACCTCTGAAAACTCTCCTTTAACTTTTCAAAATCGGAAACGTCGACCGGGAAAATTCCGCAAAAAACAACGGGAACCGATGGCTTGAATCCTTTTAAAGAAACTTTGCATGGATTTTTTTCGTCGGTTATAGTATCCCCTACTTGGCAATCCGAGATATCTTTAATACCCGCCGTTATAAACCCTACTTCTCCCGCCGATAATCTTTCCGTTATGCTCTTTTTAGGCAAGAAATATCCAACGTTATCAATCGTATAACTAGCTCCCGTTTCCATCATTTTTATTTTCATTCCCGGGGTTATCTCGCCATCAAAAATCCTAACAAGAATAACAACCCCCAAATATTGGTCATACCAACTGTCAACCAAAAGAGCGCAAAGATTTTCGCTTTTATCTCCAACTGGAGCATGGAGTTTTTCTACGATAGCTTGAAGAACGTCCCGAACTCCCACGCCACTTTTGGCGGAAATAGGAATAGCCTCCGAAGCGTCAAGTCCTATTACGTCTTCTATTTGACTCTTAACCGAATCAACAGCAGCAGCCGGAAGATCAACTTTGTTTAAAACAATAATTATTTCATGATTACAATCAAACGCTTGATAAACATTCGCCAACGTTTGAGCTTCGACTCCTTGAGAAGCGTCCACAACCAAAACGGAGCCTTCGCACGCCGCAAGCGACCTGCTAACTTCATACGTAAAATCAACGTGTCCAGGAGTGTCTATTAAGTTTAAATAATAAACTTCGCCGTCGTCGGCTTTATAAGTAAGGCGAACGGTTTGAGCTTTTATAGTAATTCCTCGCTCCCTTTCTATATCCATAGAATCTAAGACTTGATCTTTCATTTCTCTTTTTTCAAGTCCGCCGCAGATTTCTATTATTCTATCGGCAAGCGTGGATTTTCCATGGTCTATATGAGCGATTATTGAGAAATTACGTATATTTTCCATTATTGTTCTAAAGCTTTTCTATATATCTCCAACAATTCTTCCTGTTCTTCGATTTCTTCTTTATCTTTTTTGCGAAGGCTTATAAGTCGTTTTAAAATTTGAACGTCCAATCCCTGAGCCTTTGCTTCGTCAAAAACTTCCTTTATATTTGTTTGTATCTCCGTCTTCTTTTCTTCCAAAGCTTCGACTTGAGCA
>JAITTR010000059.1 GCA_031286725.1 Holosporales bacterium
ATACTGATTCTGCAAAAGAAACTTGCATTTTTTATTCATTCTAATTTTGCTACGCTTTGGTTATTTTACTCAAAAACGAAGTGATAATTCCAGAAAATAAATTCGCATTAAATTGGAAGTACAGTTTTCAGGATTTTATATAATTACGCAAAGTTAGAAAACCCGCCTTCGTCTTGATTTATAGATAAAGAAGAAGTAATAGTATTATGCGCGAAATATAGACATAGAATATTAACAAGGTTGCTTTGACGCGAGAATATTTATATTTTGACAACTATTGGTATTGGATTTAGCCAACGACGGTTTGTTAAAGTTATTTTCTTTTAGCAAAAATTATAAAATTACTAAGTCGAAACTTAAGAACTAAATAGAACAAAGAAACGAGTTATAAGAAAAATATAAAGCTTAAAATCAAAACGTTCGCCTAGAAAAAGCTGCAGTCTTCTAGGCGTTTAATGTCAAACAAACTCTTTCCTAAAAAATCTAGGACGGAGCAAAATTAAATAGTCTATCGCCAATATCTCCCAATCCGGGCACAATGTAGCCTTTATCGTTCAACTTTTCGTCTAAGCAAGCTGTTACTATTTTGACCTTAGGGAATTTCTGGAATGTGTTTTTAATTCCTTCTGGAGCGCTGATCATGCACAAAAGAGTTATATTTTCCTCTTTTATTCCTCTGTCTATGTATACCTGAACCGCCTCGCAAATGCTGCCTCCAGTAGCTAACATCGGATCGCAGACATAAACTCTAATATCAGAAATGTCCGCTCGATCTTCAAATGTCTTTGGCAATCTATTATAATACCAAATCGGCTTAAGGGTTGTCTCATCTCTTTTCATACCAAGATGATGAACTTCGGCATTTGGCAATATATTTTCCGCTTCGTCCGCAATTCCGGCTCCACCTCTTAAAATATTTACTACAAAAATACCTTTGTTTTTATTTAGTTGTTGGCACTTAGTAGAGGTGACAGGAGTTTCAATGTCTATCGTTTCAGTCAATAAGTTTTTTGTGCCAGCATAAACTAACTGCCTCGCTATTTCTCTTACGGAATGCTTAAAATCAGCAGGTTTCGTCTTTTTATTTCTTATAATGCTTAAATGGTGTTGAATTAACGGATGATCGTCAAGCCTGATCAAATCTTCCTTCTCCTTTTTAGTCTCTCCGCGTTTCAAGTCAGGATCGGCAAAAGATTCCGAAACTAAGGAGGAAGAAACTCCCAATGCTCCAACTAGAACGCTGAAACATAAAACTTTTTTGATACTCATAAAATTCCTTTAAATGGCCTCTTTATTCTATTTTATGCTATTTCATTCCGCTCGGCAACGAAATTTATAAACAAAAATCGTATTGAAATTATAGATAGCGTCTAAACGTCGTATGTTGTTTATAGGTTAAATTTAGGGCGATTTATCCATGCAACCATATCGAAACCGTGGGAAATATTATTTCTAATAACGCAACTTTATTATTTAAAATTTTAGAGGGATGCAAAATGTTCCACGTGGAACATTTTGTATTTTAATAGCCAGCAAACGAGGTAAAGCCAACATTTTCGTTTTTCTACTGATATGCAAATTAAAAGAAATTTTGCTATGTTGACAAACAAAAACGCTAATGATATAATTTCCCTAAAGTCGGTTGGAAGGGTGGCCGAGTGGTTAAAGGCAGCAGACTGTAAATCTGCCGGCGTTAGTCTACGTAAGTTCGAATCTTACCCCTTCCACCAGTAAGCGGGCGTAGCTTAATGGTAAAGCTCCAGCCTTCCAAGCTGGTAACGTGGGTCCGATTCCCATCGCCCGCTCCAGTGTTTTTTCGCAGCATAAGGTTACGCTGATTTATGAGAATATTTAGGGCTCCTAAGTTTTGGAATGAAGTAGATAGCAAAACGTCGCGAGCTTTAGAGCCGCTTGCAAAACTGTATGGAATTATATCCTCGCTAAAAATCAATTCCGTGATTCCAACTAAAGTTTCCGTTCCCGTTATTTGCATTGGTAACGTCGTTTTGGGAGGAGCGGGGAAAACTCCGACGGTCGCATTAATTTGCTCTATATTAAAGAAATATCAATATAATCCTCATATATTAACCGCAGGTTATGGAGGATACATAAAAAACGTAGTAAAAGTCGATTCATCAATGCATTCTTATCTCCAAGTGGGCGACGAGGCATTGCTATCGGCATTAGTATCTCCAACTTGGATCGGAAGAAATAGGGTAAACTCGGCGAAAGCTGCAACCATAGCCGGTGCAAACGTCTTAGTCATGGACGACGGATTTCAGAATAATTCGCTAGAAAAAGATTTTAAAGTACTCGTCGTCGATTCTTGTCAGCAGTTTGGAAACGGGCGTCTGTTCCCGGCTGGACCGTTACGGGAAACCGCGGATTTAGGAATTAAGAAATCTGACGCGGTTTTGATTATTGGAGAGAAAAATGAAACTCTCGAAAATAAAATAAAACAAGTTAAACAATCTATCTCCATTTTTCGCGCAAAAATGAAAGTGGTTGGCAAACCTAAGATTGAAAATAAGAAAGCTATAGGATTTTGCGGGTTGGGATATCCTGATAAATTTAGAAAAACGCTTTTAGAATGCGGGTTTGAGATAGAGGATTTCATAGCTTTTTCAGATCACCATTTGTATACGATAACCGAAATACAAAAACTCATCAAAGCCGCGAAAAATTCAAAATCCGCGTTAATAACGACTAGAAAAGATTACGTAAAAATTCCAGACGTGTTTAAAAACGAAATCTCGGTAATCGATATAAAATTAGCCCTCGAGAACGATCTGTTCGAAAAAGAACTGATTTCAAAAATAACGCCTTAAGCTTCCCCTTTTTGTTAGCTAATTTTTAACTATTATAAAATATTCTACAAGAGCGATAGTTTTTAGCAATGTTAGAGAGTTCTAAATAGGGGAGGCATATTATTAATGGCACGTTAATTTTTTAGATGAGATTCTCAGAAAAGAATATTCTCGGTTGTCGTTTTTGATTCCATTTGGAATGACGAAAAAGGTTCTATTAAAGTTATGCTGGAAAGTTTAACGGTTTGAGCATATTATAAAGAATTTACCTAAAATTTGAGGGGGCAAAAAATAATTTGCATCAAGTTAAGCGCGAGGAGTATCCTAAATATGTAGGCTGGGAATTGGCCGTCTGTATAATCCCAATAGAATATTAAGAGCTTAAAAACAGTTTTTGAATATTCTAAACAATCAATCTTTAATTTTTAAAAGAGAAAATACTTTGAATACGCTTTTTCCGCTTAATAACTTCCGCGACGGCAAAAAGAGCGTTTCCAAAATTCATTCCTTTCGAAGCGAGACAAAAACAAACGGCTTCAAAATCTCCGTTAGATAGCTCTTTTACAAAAATAGTCTCCGGAGTATTTATTTCCATAGCTAAATTTTTCATCAAAACTTCGTCTAAAAATTTAACTTCCAGAGGGGTATAAGCCTTCGGCTTTAGCCGGAATCACAACTATCTCACTATAAGCGACAAATATGTTAGAATAGGAGAGAATAAGCTAGATACTTGGATAATAATAAGTTCTCTGGAAAGATATAGGAAAGGAGTGCATAGGTATTAGACATACAATATCATTTTGTGTAGAAGACAAAAAAGGGAAAAGCTCATACATCTTACAAAGGGAGTTCCCAGAACTAAAGAAGAGATATTGGGAACAACATCTATGGGCAAGAGGATATTTCTGTTCAACAGTAGGAGTAGTTACAGAAGAGATTGTTAAAAAATACATAGAAGGACAAGAGGAGGATAATAATTTTAAAATGTGGGATAAAGATTTATCCTTGAATTAGATTCCCTTTAGGAGAATGCCAAACCACTGGGTTTTACCAGTGGGTCGTTGTTTACAAATATTTTCGTTTCATGAATAATATTAATTTCCTTTTAATGATTTATGTAATCAAAATTATTTTAAAAGATAGGAGACGAAAAATGAACTTAGATAATTCGTATTACAACAAAAGATACAATAAGTTAATGTTTTCAAAAACTTTGGCTAAAGTTTGCTATATTAAATAATATTGACTAAACTCAGAGATTTACAAAGTCTCAGTCTCGTAAAGAGCTCTCTTGTAAAACTATAAGCTTTGATTTATTGAATTTTTATAGCGCAATTTTTCGGAATCTGGTATTTGAACCACGTAATTTGCCTTTTGGCATAACGTCTTGAATTTTGGCAAGCGATTTCTTTCATTTTTTCGAATGAATATCTGCCTTTTAAAAATAGAGATATTTCTTTTGCTCCTATAGCGTTAAATATGGGGAACTTCTTAAGGTTATCGCTGTTCATTTTTTGAAGTAGATTTTCTACTTCCTCTATCGCTCCGTTTTTTAACATATGGTTAAAACGCAAGCTAATTCTTTCGTACAACTTCTTTCTATCTATATTTATCAAGCGAAATTCAAAGTCGACGTTCGATATAAATTTTTTCTTAGGTGCCGCGTAGAATGCGGAAATTGATTTGCCTGTTTCTAACAAAATTTCGTACGCTCTTATCATTTGCCGATTTTTATCTCTCGTTATAATACTTTCTAACGTTTTATCGTTTTGATATACGGTTTTACATAATAAATCATAATTTATCTTCGCCAATTCTTCCGCTTTATGTCTGGTTTGGTCGCTAACTTCTGGAAGTTCTGAAATTCCGTTTATCAACGTGTTAATATAAAGCCCAGTTCCGCCTGTTAAAATAGGAGTTTTCTTACGCAAGAAAATTTCTTTTATCTCAATAGAGGCTAATTTTGCCCAACTTGCCACGTTTGTTTTCTCGTTATAATTTAAATATCCAAATAGTTTATGTTTTACCAAGTTTTGTTCTTCTTTTGCCGGGTAAGCTGTTAGTATTTTTAAATCTTTATAAACTTGAAGACTATCAAAATTAATTATTTCACCATTTAATTCTTGAGCTAAACTTACCGCATACTTTGTTTTTCCGGATGCGGTTGGGCCAGCGACGACTATTGCTTGTTCCATTTATACCTTTTGCGAGAACGGTATTCAGGCGACTTTTTTAATTATATAAGAGCTCTCTTTAATTTTGCAATATTTGGATTGTTTTCTACTATTTCTTTTATTTTTTTATTGGAAACATGCGTATAGATTTGAGTAGTGGAAATATCTTTATGACCGAGGAGTTTTTGAATAGTTAAGAGATCAGCCCCATGAGCCAAAAGATGCGTAGCAAAGGCGTGGCGAACAACGTGAGGAGAAATTTTTGATGGTAAAATACCGACTTCTATTGCCGTTTTCTTTAAGAGTTTAGCAAATCCTTGTCTTGTTATATAACCTTCTTTTGCAGATGAAGGAAAGAGGAAGTCGCTATTTTTATCTATGGATTTAATATATTCCGATAGAACTTCGATAGCTAATTCGTTTAATGGGACTATTCTTTCTTTCTCTCCTTTTCCATTTATTATTAGCATATACCTATTCGTTTCTATATCGTAAACCAAATTATTTTTTTTGAGAGAAACTAATTCCGAAACCCTAAGGCCTCCGCCATATAATATATGCAACATAGTTTTTAACCTTAGAGAGTTTCTATTAGTTTTTGAATCGAAATAAAAAAGTAAAGACTTAATCTCCGCTTCCGAAAGTATTTTAGGCAACGGTTTATTTTGGTTTTTTAATTTTAGATTTAAAGTCGGGTTTATTTTTATAATTTTCTCGTCGTATAAAAAAGCGAAAAATTGTCGAAGAGCAGATAAATTTCTCATAATGGAAGATTGTTTTATGCAAGATTTTCTCAGATATTCTACATATTTTTCTATATCTATACTTTCCGAATCTAATTTACAGCCGGAGTTTAAAAACTTTAATATATCGTTTCTATATGAATTGATAGTATTAAGAGACAAGTTTCTATCCGCCGCCAACATCTCTTCAAACCTTTCAATAAGAGTCTCTATCTGCATAATATTAGTAGCAATGCCAGTAAAAACGAAAACATTCTTGCCATTATCGTATCATACTTAGGTTAGTGTGGGTTAATTTTCAAAATGGAGTATTTTATCCCCAAAAAGTTTAGATAAATTGTTTATTTAGAATAGAGTCTAAACAAGTGCCAGGCATATCAAAACTTAATTCTCTACCTTGCCAAATAATCTCCCGGGTATCGAAGAATACTATATCTGTTTTTGCTAATCAAACGCTCTCTGCAGTATTTCTTTTAAAATGTTATTGATCATCTCAGGATTCCCTTTTCCTTGCAGGGCTTTCATTGTCTGGCCGACAAAAAATCCAAATAATTGAGTTTTCCCTGTTTTATATTGCTCGGCTTGTTTCTGATTATTTGCGATTATTTCTTTAATTACTTTCCTTATAACCTCTTTGTCTTGTATTTGAACAAGCCCCAAATCTTTGACTATTTTCGTGGGGGAGGATAAGGTTTCTGTCATTTTTGCAAAGACGGTTTTCGCTATTTTTCCAGAAATTGTCTTATCGATAATAAGATCTACTAATTCCGCTATATATTCGATTGGAAAATCTATCGTTTCTATAGACCTTCCATCTTTATTAAGAATTGCGAACAATTCTCCAATCATCCAATTAGCGATTAGTTTAGCAGATTCAAGTGGCGCGAATCTCGATGATTTTACGGCTTTTTCAAAATAATCCGCGATAATTTTATCTTCAATTAAAACGTTGGCGTCAGTTTCAGTTATGCTGTATTCAGAAATAAATCTTTGTTTTTTAGCGTCTGGCAATTCTGGCAATTCGTTTTTAATTTTAGCTATTCTTTCTTTTGATAATATAACGGGCTTCAAATCCGGATCAGGAAAATATCTATAATCTGCGGCGTCTTCCTTCGATCTCATAGATTTAGTTTCTCCGATATTTGAATCAAAAAGCCTTGTTTCTTGAACAATAGTTTTTCCGGATTCGACTTCTATTATTTGTCTTTCTATTTCATAATCAAGGGCTTGACCAAGAAATTTTATTGAATTAATATTCTTTATTTCGACTCTATTCCCAAGCGGATCGCTAGGTTTACGTATAGAGATATTCGCGTCTACCCTGAGGTTTCCTCTTTCCATATTACAATCGCTTGAGCCGACATATCTTAAAATCATTCTAAGTTTTTTAACGTATTGCATAGCCTCGTAGGAAGATCTCATATCAGGCTTAGAAACTATTTCCATTAGAGGAACTCCGGATCTATTTAAATCGATATATGAAAACTCTGGAGATAAATCGTGAATACTTTTCCCCGCGTCTTGTTCTAAATGAATTCTTTCGATTTCTATAACTTTTTTAGTTCCGTCTTGAAGATCTATTTCAATTTGGCCGTTGGAAACTATAGGGTAATAAAACTGAGAAATCTGATATCCGGAAGGTAAATCTGGATAAAAATAGTTTTTTCTATCAAATCTGGATACTCTATTAACCGTTCCTTTTATGCCAAATCCGGACTTTATAGCCTGGTCTATGGCGTTTTCATTTAAAACAGGTAACATACCGGGCATCGTGCCATCATAGAACGAAACTTGGGTATTGGGATCAACTCCAAATTCCGTTGGGCTTGAGCTAAACAATTTTGATTTTGTCGAAACTTGAGCATGCGTTTCAAGTCCTATAACGATTTCCCAACCTTTTATTAAATTATTCATTTTATCTCCTTCAAAATTAAACGAGTTTTTTATACCATTTTAAACTTTTATATCTTTTATAAATAAAAAACAAGCTAAGAACTGCCCATATAATGCATAATTTCCAAACGATAATATTATTTAGCGTATTGTTATAATACATAACTATTGTCGGAATAACTACTACTGCCCAAAGGCAAGATAAGTTCGCAACGAGCGGATATTTAGTGTCTCCGCCAGACATTAGGATTCCCCATAGGATAACTCCTAAAGTTTCGAAAACTATGCTTAACACCATTAGTGGAAACCCCGTTTTTATAATTGGATATAGGGACAAAATTTCGTCTCCCGCTATATTTATTAGAAGTTTAAATATAAGCTTGGGGAATATAATCAAAGGAATACTAATAATTCCGCCTACGACTATCGTTAGTATTACAAAAATTTTCAGTAGTCTTCTTATTCCTTCTAAGTTTTTCATTCCTATAAAATTCGCGGATAGCGTAGAGATTCCTTTACCTAACCCTTCTTGAAAAAAAGCAAACAAAACGAATATGTTGGTTAATATTCCTTGAACTGTCGCCATTTCTTTTGAGACATGACTTAAAACGACATATATAAGATACCAAGCTCCAAGTTCAAAAAGCCGCCCAATAGACATCGGAGCTCCTATTTTTAAGCATCCTCTAAATATTTCTTTGTCAAATCTTCGGCATTTTAACGTATTAAATTGACGTCTAGCGCTTTTTCTCAAAAACAAAGCAAATAAAACAATAAACTGAGTAACCTCGGATGTTATCGTTCCAACAGCTGCTCCAATACAACCGAGACTAGGGATTATTCCTTCTATTCCAAAAATAAGGATAATAGACAGAATTATATTCAAGACATTTCCGCCGAAAACTATCATAGTAATAATAGCCGTCTTGCCTTGTCCTATGAAAAATGAGGAAACTGCGGCAGTTAAACACGGAAAACAACAAAAATAACTTAATAACGATTGATACGCAATCCCATCGACTTTATAGTACTCTGGAAGCATATTTAAATGTTGCGAGAATATACCCATCGGAATAAAAATAATATTAGCCAATAAAGATAAATAAATCATTTGCCAAGCAGGTTTTGCTAGATTGTCAATTTGTTGCGAGCCGTTATATTGACCGACGTAAATCTCGGCGGTACAAGCAATACTAATAAACATATACGACATAATAGCTACCATAACGCTTGAAATGCCGACAGCGTTCATAGCGTCAATAGAATAGTATGCTAAAATCATTCTGTCGGAAACAAACATTAAATTTGCGGATAATGCCGTCAAAACTAGCGGAACAGTTACTTTTAAAATCCCGCCGATAGTACAGCTTATATTATTAGTGTCTTTCATAAAGTATGAAAAATTTTTCGACATTCATAAAAAAAGATGAATAAAACTTTTCGTATAACAAATATTGCCTCTACTTGTAGGATAGCAAATTTTGTTTATTATTAGCGTCAATTTTCGGAGTTTTTATCAAAGCGTTTTAGATTCTTTGCAAAATAGACACAAACTAAATCTATTTTGAATCTATAAGCTTTATTATCCAGTGGGCGGAGATGGTGCTTTTCAAGTATACCATATCCGCCTGGAAGATTTGTCAAGGTCCGCTCGTTTCTCTCGCTCTCTACCTTGACAAATCCGCTATACCTCCCCTTTATTTTTTTGTTGACTTTACGTTAAAGATAACATATAATACAAAAGCAATTTAGGGAAGTATTTTTCCCAAATGAAAGGGGATATAATGAAGAAAATCAATAAACTTTTAGTCGCGGTTATTATAGCGATAAGTTATCCTGTGGCATGCACAGCAGCTTCTGATCAGAACAGGGAAGAGGGAGTTAGCGCCCTCACCCCAGGGAGTCATTGGTTTGGAGTAAATGGAGACGGAAGATTAGTTAACGTATCTAATCAAGTCAGAGCTGACTTGTCTGAGGATATCAGGAATGCTTTAGCAACCGTTCAAGATGGAATACTGGATCTTTCTAATTTACCTGCTACAAGTA
>JAITTR010000082.1 GCA_031286725.1 Holosporales bacterium
TATCTCCCATTGTCTTCGGATTATGTTATCCATTGCAATCATAAAATCGTATCATTCAAGCCTTGTTATCGTATCATTTTGATACGATTTTGGAAAACAACTATTTTGAGCATTCTCATATAAAAATATCTAACCCTGTATCATAAATGCGATTAATCTTAATTTTTAAACTGTCTGCGCATTAATTTTTTGTATACTCGTACCTAGTTGAATACGGAGGCGGTAAACGTTTAAGTGGCAGAGAACTCGTAACACAAATACCTCCTACCAGTTACTTACTTTTTTGGGAGGATTCTCACCGTAACCAGTTTCCAAGTACAAATACCAGAAAAAGATGACTCTAACATATTTCTTGCCGAGCGAAAGCTGGCGGAATAAGTTGAATACAAAAAAGCTTTCATCTGCCTGCTGCCTTAAGACAAGACCCTGAAGTGGGTATGCAGAGATGGTAATAAATGCCATTAGGAAAGTAAAAAGTTGCATGAAAGCATACCATCTAAGCCTTTATACCCATCATCTTTTGTATAAGATACTCGTCATCTTTTGGGTCTGACGCATCCATAGCCATTTTTTTGAACGGCTCAAATGTCTGCTCTTCTTACATCATCGTTTGCATGTTTGTAATCACTGCTTCTTGCATTAGACAGTATTATTGCATTGTTTCTTTTTAATTTCGTCTATGGTTCAACCGTGCTTTTGACAACTTCAGGATCAGCGCTTTGCATTCCATTAAACAGGCTTTTCTTTAGCTTTATTCGAAGCGAAGAAAACGTTACTCTTTCAGGATTTTTCCCGAATATGTTGAAATTATTTAGAACCGTGCGGATATTAAACTTGGTGGGCGATAACGGATTTGAACCGCTGACATCCTCGGTGTAAACGAGACGCTCTACCGCTGAGCTAATCGCCCTTTGCTAACACAATAACAGTATCAAAAATTATGGCGGCTGTCCATACGCTTGCGCGTTTAATTCTTTAATTAAGCGTTTTTCGAAATATGATACAATTTACTAGTTTTCATTCTTTGGTTATTTTCTTGAATATATTTTTTTACAAAAATGATTTGCCCGATAGTTTTTTGGAAAATTTAACGTCAGTAGCGATGGATACCGAAACTATGGGGCTTTTGCCGTACAGGGATAGGTTATGTCTTGCTCAATTTTCAATTGGAAACGGAGATTGTCATTTAGTTCAATTTGAACGCTATAATAAGTCGCAAAATATAGAAAAAATTTTGATAAATAAGAACATATTAAAAATATTCCACTATGGAAGATTTGACATTATGGTACTATACAAATACCTTGGCATTATGGCAAAAAACGTTTATTGTACAAAAATAGCCTCGAAATTGGTCAGGACTTACGCTTCTTCTCATAGCCTTTTGGAATTGTGTAAGGATTTGCTGAAAGTTGAAATTTCAAAAGAACAAACTTGTAGCGATTGGGGAAATCCTGATTTAACTGAAGAACAAAAAAAATACGCGGCAACCGACGTGTTGTATTTGCATAAAATAAAGCAGAAATTAGACGTAATGCTCGAAAGGGAAAAAAGATCGGAAATTGCTCAAAAATGTTTTGATTTCCTTGAAACTAGAGTTATTTTAGATCTTATGGTTGGGGAAACCTACGATATTTTTTCGCACGGAACAAATTAGAGTTACCGTAATTTTGGAAAAGAATGTGAAAAAATAGGTTCCATTAAAGAACAAGATTAGTTCTTTAAGTTCAAACATATAATGTTGTTATCCAAAACGGAGGCGACTGTATAGGCTGGTTTGCCATTCGAACTTTAGAAATTAATTCCACAGAAATTTCCCTTTAAGTTGTCGATCCCGAAAAAACAAAAAATATGCTATAATTAATTGACCTTTAGCGAAATTATTTATTTATGAAACATAGAAAAAATAGAAGGAAGATATTCGAGGTTTTGCCTCTCGGAAAAATAATCCCGAATTTAGCGACTCTTTCGGCACTTTTGGTTGGAATGACACAAATTAGGTTTGCATTGGCTGAAAAGTGGGAATACGCGGTTATGGCCGTTGTTGGAGCCGCTTTTTTGGACGCGACAGACGGAAGATTGGCTAGGCTTTTTAATTCTTGCGGCAGGTTTGGAGCAGAACTTGACTCTTTGTCCGATTTCGCCGTTTTTGGAGTTTGTCCGGCTCTTACTATGTATATATACAGCTTATCCAACCTTGGAAGGTTAGGGTGGATTATTTCCGCTTTTTTTGCCGTTTGTATGTGCCTGAGACTTGCGAGATTCAATGTTCACGATATAGAAAATATAAAAACTCCTTTGTCTGGAAAGTTTTTTACGGGCGTTCCGGCTCCGGCTGGAGCTATATTAGCGTTGTTTCCCATAATATTATTTAATTCCTTTAATATCGATTTCTTTAAAAATAGCTATTTTTGCGCTGTTGACATTATTGTTTCCGGAATATTGTGCATATCTAGATTTCCAACATTATCACTTAAAAAGTTCCATATAAAAAGAGAACAATATACGAGATTTTTAATACTGGTAATTGTTTTAGGCGGTCTTATTTTTACTTACGCTTGGAAAGCGTTTAGTTTTATAGTCGTTATATATCTAATTTCTATATTTTTCTGCATGAGAAAAGCAAAAGAAATTTTGAAAAATTCTAATGATAAAGAAGTTGAGAATTAATAATTTCAGAAATTATATTTGCGAAGATATAATTATACCAGACGATAAATATTATAATATAGTCGTTTTATTTGGCGACAACGGGGCTGGGAAAACCAATATTTTAGAAGCGGTATCCCTATTTTCTCAAACGAAAGGTTTAAGATCCGCAAAATATGAGGAAATGATAAATAGGTCTTCAAACAATAACTTTTGGAATATCACGCTCCAAACTGAAGACGCCGTCTTTTCTTCTGGATATGTCAAAAACGAGAGATCTGGCAAAAGAATCTTTAAAGTTTCAGATAAAGCTGTTAGGGATTTAGGCGAATTTTCTAAACGAAACTATATTTTGTGGCTAACTTACGAAACTGATAGGTTGTTTCTTCAATCTCCGCCAAACAGAAGAGAATTTATTGATATGCTTTGTGCTGTAAAGATGAAAAATTATATGAATTATGTTTATACTTATGAGAAGCTAGCGAGAGAAAGATTAAAGATCTTAAAGACTTATTTTGATTCGGGTATTAATAAAGACATTTCGAAATGGCTGGATATAATTG